>DASVTZ010000170.1 GCA_036387335.1 Longimicrobium sp. | reverse complement strand
TCGCTCAGGATGACAAAAATGGCGAGACGGCTTCAGCCGTCTTCCCGTGGTTCCAGCCGGGGGATTCATCCCCCGGCGGCCCCCCCTACAACAGCATCTGCGACGCGAGCCCGAGCAGCAGAAAGAACCCGAACATGTCCGTGAACGTAGTGACGAAGATGGACGACGCCACGGCCGGGTCGACCCCGATGCGTTCCAGCACGGTCGGGACGAGAGCACCCGCGAATCCGCCGATGGCGAGGTTCCCCCACATCGCCAGAAGCACCACCAGCGCCAGCCGCGGGTCGCCTTTGGTGGCGATGGAGAGCCCGTACGCGGCAGCGGACGCTACGATCCCGGTGGCCAGCCCGTTGGTCGCGCCCACCAGCAGCTCTTTCACCAGCACCCCCCACGGGCGCCGGGTCCCCACGGTGAGCGCCAGGCGCCGAACGGTCACGGCGAGCGCCTGGGTGCCGGTGTTTCCGCCCATACCCGCGATCACGGGCATGCAGACCGCCAGGAGAGCGACCTTGCTCACCACGTCCTCGAAGGCGTACACCACCGACGCGGCGGCGAAGGCGGTGACCAGGTTGACGAAGAGCCAGGGCAGCCGCGAGCGGACGGCCTCTCCCCAGCCGCCGCGCAGCTCCTCGCCCTGGGAGGTACCGGCGAGGCCGAGGATGTCGCGCGTGTTCTCCTCCTCCATCACGTCCAGGACGTCGTCGAAGGTCACGCCGCCCAGCAGCCGCCCCGCGCCGTCCACCACCGCCACCACCGTGAGGTTGTAGCGCGACACCACGCGCGCCACCTCCTCGCGGTCCGTCTCCGGCAGGACGGTCGCGGGGACCTCCTCCAGCAGATCCGTCACCTGCGCGGCGGGGGAAGCGCTCACCAGCCGCGCGAGCGGAAGGAAGCCCTGGAGCACGCGCCGCCGGTCGACCACGAAGACGACGTACAGCTCTTCCATCTCGTGTTCCTGCGCCTGCCGCCGCACCTCCTCGGTCGCCTCCGCGGCGGTGAGGCCCACGGGGATGGCGACCAGCTCCGTGGTCATGATGCCGCCCGCGGAGTCCTCCGGGTAGCGCATGAGGTCGCGGATCTCGCCGGCGTCCTCCACCGGCAGCGCCGCCAGCACGCGCGCCTGGTCCTCCGGGTCCATCTCGCCGATCAGGTCCGCGGCGTCGTCGTCGGACATCTCGGCCACGACGGCGGCGATCTGCTCGGACTCCAGGCCGGCGAGGGAGTCCTCGGGGTGCTCGTCGGGGTCCATCTCGGCCAGCGCCTCGGCCGCGAGCGCCGGGTCGCCTGCCAGCACGCGCACGGCGTGGGCGCGGTCCTCCTCGTCCAGCTCCTCCAGCAGGTCCGCGATGTCGCTGGCGTGCGGAACCTCGTCCAGGAACGCGCGCAGCCCCGCGTCGTCCTCGTGCTCCAGGAGCTCGCGGAGGCGTGCGACGGAGAGCTGCTCGGAAGCGGGCGTCAAGCGCGGGCCAGGGGTGGGGCGTGGCGAAGGATCATGCGTCGCCCGAGAGGAAGGAGCGAAGCAGCTCCTCCTGGCGGACGAACATCTCGGACTGCATGCGCTCGGGCCCGTCAGGGTGATGGTAGCCGAGGACGTGGAGGACGCCGTGCATCGTCACGCGCAGCACCTCCTCCTCCGCCGTCGCGCCGAACTCGGCGGCCTGGCGGACGGCCTGCTCCACCCCCACATACACGTCGCCCAGCGGCGGCTCGTCGCCCTCGTGCATGGCGAAGGTGATGACGTCGGTGGGCCCCACGTGCTCCAGGTACTGGTCGTTCATGGCCGCGATGGCGCCGTCGGCCAGCAGCGCCACGGAGATCTCCGCGTCGGCCACGCCCTCGGCCCGCAGGACGTAGCGCACGGCGGCCTCCACGCGCTCCGGCTGGACGGGCGGCGTCACGCCCTCGCCCAGGCTCACCTCCACGATCGGCTCTTGCAAGTTCACCCCGCGGCCCGGGTGGGCTCCGGCTCCTGCGCTTCCCGGGGGAGTTCCGGGGCGGGGACGGCGGAGGGATAGTCGAGGCGCTGGTGGTACATCCCCGAGAGGACGCGGGCCAGCACCTCGCGCGTCGTGTGGATCTCGCGCAACGTCAGCGGGCACTCGTCGAGCTGGCCGGCCGCGATCTTGGCGCCCACGATGCGGTCCACCAGCTCGCGGATCCGCTCGGGCGTGGGGTCCTGCAGCACGCGCGCGGCGGACTCCACCGAGTCGGCCATCATCACCACCGCCGTCTCGCGCGTCTGCGGCTTCGGGCCCAGGTACTGGAAGTCCGTCGCGTTGACGCGGGCGTCCGGGTCGGCGGCGCGTGCCTGGTCCAGGAAGAAGGAGATGGACTGCGTGCCGTGGTGCTGCGTGATGAAGGCGCGCACCGTGGCCGGCACCTTGTACTCCTCCGCCAGGCGCAGCCCTTCCACGACGTGGCTGCGTACGATGGCGGCGCTCATGGCCGGCTTCAGCTTGTCGTGCGGATTGCGGCCGCGCGGCTGGTTCTCGATGAAGTAGTGCGGCTTGGCGATCTTGCCCACGTCGTGGTAGTAGACCCCCACGCGGGCCAGCAGCGCGTTGGCGCCGATGGCGTTGCACACCGCCTCGGCCAGGTTCGCCACGCTGATGGTGTGCGCGTACGTCCCCGGCGCCTCCATGGAGAGACGGCGCAGGAGCGGGTGGTTGGGATCGGCCAGCTCCAGCAGCGTCTGGGCGGTCGTCACGCGCGTGAACCACTCCGCGACCGGCAGGAAGCCGATGGCCAGCAGCGTGCACGCCGTCGCGTTCACCACGCCCCACAGCGCGGACCAGCCGATCACCTGCCACGGCTCCGCGCGCTGCAGCCCGACCGCCAGCGCGCACCCCGCGTACGCCGCGCCCACCACCCCCGCGACCGCCCACGTCTGCAGCCTTCGCTGAGCCAGCCGCACACCGAACGACGCCGACGCCCCGCCCACCGCCGCCGAGAACGCGATCGCCGCGCCCAGAAACGGCGTCTGCCCGCCGAGCAGGAGCGCCAGCACCAGCGCAGTCACCAGCGCCAGGCGTCCGCCCCAGAGCACGGCCACCACGAGGGTGGCAAAGGGCACCGGGATCAGCTCCGGCGGCAGCCCGCCACGCGCCACCAGCGCCGCCATCCCCGAGACGGCCACGATCAGCACCGCCAGAAAGGTGACGGCGCGGTCGTCGTCGTACACCTGGAGCCGCGCCAGCCGCAGCAGGAAGCCGACGATGCCCAGCAGGAGCAGGTTGTACAGGATGGAGCCGGTGACGCGCCCCGTCGTGCGCCCGCCGCCGCGCTCGTCGCGCTGCGCATCGAGGGCGGCCTGATAGGCGCGCAGGCGCTCCTCCTCGCGCTCCCCCACCTGCTCGCGCGCGCCTACGATCCTCTCGCCGGCCAGGACGCGCGCCTTCACGGGGTCGACCGCGGCGCGGGCGCGGGCGCGGGCGGCGCGCGTCTCCGCCTCGTTGCGCGCCAGCGAGGGCCGGAAGTAGCGCACCAGCAGCAGGCGCTGCAGCTCCGCCGCGTCCGCGCCCAGCTCGGGCGGGAGCGCCGCGGCGGCGCCGCTGAAGAACTCGTCCGCCGTGTGCAGCGAGTCGGACGGCACCAGCCGCTCGCCGTCCGGCAGCCCGCGCACGCGCACGGCGGGGAGGCGGTTGCGCTCGGCGGCGCCTCGCGCGATCCCCTGCCCGAAGCGCTCGCGCACAGTGGCCTCCGTGGCGGCCGCCAGCATCGCGCGCCGCGCGGAGTCGCCCAGCACCTCGACCGCGCCGAGCGTGGTGGGGACGCGGGCGGAGGCCAGGGCGCGGCGCACCGCGAGATCGCGCCCGGCCAGCGGGGCGGCGGCGAGCTGGCGATCCACGGACGCAAAGAAGACCCGCAGGCCGCGCACGACGCTGTCGGCGGCGGTGGGGTCGAAGTCGTAGACCGGGGGGATGCCGCTGGCGGCTTCGTCCTGGTCGTGGCGCAGCTCCTCGGTGGTCTTGGGGATCTGGAAGGGGATCTCCGCCACCACGTCCTTGCGCGCCACCACGCCGCGCTCCAGCACCGGCGTGTCCGACCCGCGCGCCGCGGGGAAGAGCGCGGTCACGGCCCCCGCCGTGCCCAGGAGCAGGGCCAGGCGGAAGCCGTGGTGGCGCAGGCGCCGCGCGCGGGTCCAGGGCGCATCGTCCCCGGCGGGGCGCAGCGCGGCCCGCCGTTCGGGCCGGGGCAGCTCCGCGGCGGCGGGCTTCATCAGGAAGCCACCGGCTCCTGGCTGCCGTCGGGCACCGTCTCGCCACTGGCGGCGGCGTACGCCTCGATGATCTCCTTCACCAGCCGGTGGCGGATGACGTCGCGCCCGCTCAGGTACGAGAAGGCGATCCCCTCGATCCCCTTCAGCACCTGCTCCACCTCGATCAGCCCCGAGTCACCTTTGTTGGGAAGGTCGATCTGCGTCTTGTCGCCCGTGATCACCGCCTTGGAGTTCAGCCCCAGGCGGGTGAGGAACATCTTCATCTGCGCGCGCGTGGCATTCTGCGCCTCATCGAGGATCACGAAGGCGTCCTGCAGCGTGCGCCCGCGCATGTACGCCAGCGGCGCGATCTCGATGGAGCGGCTCTCCATCGCCCTGCGCAGCCGGTCGGGCGGGATCATGTCCTCCAGCGAGTCGTACAGCGGGCGCAGGTACGGATCGATCTTCTCCTGCAGATCGCCCGGCAGGAAGCCCAGGTTCTCGCCGGCCTCCACGGCGGGGCGCGCCAGGATGATGCGCTTCACCCGCTTCTTGAAGAGCGCGTCCACCGCCATGGCGACGGCCAGGTAGGTCTTGCCGGTGCCCGCCGGTCCGATCCCCACCGTGATGTCGTTCTCCTCGATGTTCTGCAGGTACGCCGCCTGCCCCTCTGATTTCGGAGTGATGGCGCGGCGCACGCCCGGCACGACGACGCGCCCCGGATCGGCGAGCTTCCCCACCCCGTTGCCGGAGCGGGACGCGTCGAAGAAGCGCGCCACGTCGTCGGTGCCGAAGGGCACGCCGGTGCGCGCCATCTGGATCATGTGCTGCGCGACGGGAACGGTGCGCTCCACGTCTTCGAGCCGCCCGCTGAGGAGGAGGTGGTCGTCGCGCAGCACCACGCGCAGCCCGGACACGCGCCCGAGCTCGGTGAGGTTCGCGTCGTTCACCCCGCCCAGCGCGAGCGGGTCCGCCCCTTCGGCGGGAAGCCGGTGCTGGACCGGCGATGATGTATCAGGCATTTAGGTTTGCTGCGGGTGTATGTAGAACTGAAAGTGCCAAGTGCCTAGTGCCAAGTGCCCAGTAGGGGCGCGATTCATCGCGCCCGTGCCCCGCACGCCGACCGTCGTAGGGGCAGACCTGCGTGTCTGCCCACCCTGCCCCCGCCCCTGCCTACGCATCGCGCACCACCCCCTGGTAGGGGCGGCCCCATGTGGCCGCCCGTGCCCTCCCCCGCCCCGCCCCCTGCGCACGTCAACCCAACCTCTTCTTTGTCATCCTGAGCGACGCGCCTCTCCATCCTCTCGCGTGCTCTAACCTCTGGCGCGAAGCGAAGGATCTACTGCGCGTGCCGAGAGGTCCAGCGTGTCGCGCACGGTTCTCCTGCCTCGCCGGCTAGATCCTTCGGTCGCCGCAGTGAGACCCGCTTCCTCCGCCGTGTTCCGTCCGGCGGGCTCCCTCAGGATGACAAATGGTGGGGACACGCGCCGTCCCCTGCGGTGACGCACCAGGCACTAGGCACTAGGCACTAGGCACTAGGCACTTAGGACTTAGCACTTCCCTTATTACTTCCCACGCACCTGGATGTTCGCTTCCTTCAACTGATCGTCGCCGAGCTTCACGGGCGCGCCTTCGAAAAGGGCGCGGGCGCTGGTCGTCTTGGGGAAGGCGACGACGTCGCGGATGGAGGTGACGCCGGCGAGGAGCATCACCAAGCGATCGAAGCCGAAGGCGAAGCCCGCGTGCGGCGGCGCCCCGAAACGGTACGCCTCCAGCAGGAACCCGAACTTCGCCTCCGCCTCCTCCTCACCGATCCCCATCGCCGCGAAGACGGAGCGCTGCAGCTCGGGGATGTGGATGCGGACCGAGCCGCTCGCCATCTCCGCCCCGTTGCACACCGCGTCGTACGCGCGCGAGCGCAGGCCCCGTGCGTACAGCGCGCGCGCCTCTGCACCCGTCGGAGCGCCGTTCCTCGACGCCTCCAGGAAGATGGGGAGGTCGTCCGGGTGCGGCATGCTGAACGGGTTGTGAGCGTACACCAGCCGGCCGTGCTCCGCATCCCAATCGAAGAGCGGGAACTCCGTCACCCAGAGCCACGCGTGCTTCGTCTCGTCGACCATGTCCATCTTGCGCGCGAGATGGCGGCGCAGCTCGTCCAGCGCCCCTTCGAGAGGTGATGAGATCGCCTCGTCGGTCGCGGAAGCGGCGTCTGGGGCGGAGCGGAAGTGGCCGACGACGGCCACGAACAGGTCGCCTGCCTCCATCGCGCTGGCGCCGAGGAACCCATCCAGCACCCCGCCCGTCAGCGCCTTGGCGAACTGGCCGGACATCCCCTCGTCGCCGCGCTTGACCCACAGCGCGCCCGCCGCGCCGCCGCGCTTCGCCACGTCCTGCAGCTCGTCCAGCTCCCTGCGCGACAGCCGCGCGCCGCCGGGAACGCGGATGCCGCGGATGCGCTGCGGTGTCCCCTCGATCGCCTGGAAGAGGCGGAAGTCGGCGCCCGCCAACGCTTCCGTCACGTCCACGATCGGCAGGTCGAAGCGCAGGTCCGGCTTGTCGGTGCCGTAGCGGGAGAGCGCCTCCATGAAGGTCATGCGCGGGAAGGGCGTCGCCAGCTCCACACCGAGCACGTCGCGGAAGACGGCCGCCATCAGCCCCTCGCCCGTCCGGAAGACGTCCTCCTCGTCCACGAACGCCATCTCGGCGTCGATCTGCGTGAACTCGAGCTGGCGGTCCGCGCGCAGGTCCTCGTCGCGCAGGCAGCGGGCGATCTGGAAGTAGCGGTCGTAGCCGCTCACCATCAGGAGCTGCTTGTAGATCTGCGGCGACTGCGGGAGCGCGTAGAACTCGCCGGGGTGCATGCGGCTGGGCACCACGAAGTCACGCGCGCCCTCCGGCGTCGGCTTGGTGAGCATGGGCGTCTCGATCTCGAGGAAGCCCTGCTCGCCCAGGTACGTGCGCGTGGCGTGCGCAGCGCGATGCCGCACCATGAAGTTCTTTTGCAGCTCCGGCCGGCGCAGGTCCAGGTAGCGGTAGCGGAGGCGCAGGTCCTCGGAGGCCAGCTCGTCGGACGGCGCGCGGTACACCTGGATGGGGAGCGGCTCCGCGCGCGTCAAAATGCGCAGCCCCGTGCAGCGCATCTCCACGTCGCCGGTGGCCATGTCCGCGTTGTGCTGCCCGGCGATGCGCGGGAAGATCGTCCCCTCCACCTGCACCACGTCCTCGGGACCCAGGGCACGCGCCTCGGCGAGCACCTCCTCCGGAGTCCACGCGGGGTCGAAGGAGACCTGCACGATTCCCTCTCGGTCACGCAGGTCCAGGAAGACGAGCCCGCCCAGGTCGCGGCGGCGGTGGACCCAGCCGGCGAGGGTTGCGGCGGAGCCCGCGTCGGCCGCGCGGAGCGTGCCCGCGGCGGTGGTGCGGAATGCTGTGGCGAAGTGGTCCGTCATCGGCGCAAAGGATCGGCGCCCGGCACGGCTGCCCGGGCGCGTCGTCGTGAGAAGTATGTGTGAGCGGCGAGCACCCCGGCGATCGCGCCCAGCGTGTCCGCCACCCAGTCCGCCGGGTCCGGCGTGCGGCCCGGCACGAAGCTCTGGTGCACCTCGTCCGACGCGCCGTACAGCGAGCCGATCGCGATCAGCGGAAGCCGTCCCACCGCGGCGGGTGCGCCGCCGTACGCCAGCAGCACGCCGAGCCCCGCGTACGCCGCGAAGTGCAGCATCTTGTCCGAGTTGTCCACGTCCGGCAACCGCACCGTGTGCTGGGCGGACGCCACGAAGATCGCGGCCATGTACACCAGCGCGGGCGCCCAGCGCAGCCCGCGCCTCACGTGCTCTCGGCTTCGGCGAGCACGGCGAGGAAGTCGTCCGGCGTGCGGGCGGCGGCCAGCCTCTCGCGGAGCGCGTCGCGGCGCACCAGGCGCGAGATGCGCGAGAGCGCCTTGACGTGCGCCCCCGCCGCCGACTCCGGTCCCACCAGCAGGAAGACCAGCGTCACGGGGCGGCCGTCCAGCGCGTCGAAGTCCACCGGCTCGGGCACCACGCCGGCGGCCATCACCAGCTCCGGCGCCGAGTCGCTCTTCCCATGCGGAATCGCCACGCCGCTGCCGATGCCGGTGCTCAGCACCTCTTCGCGCGCGCGCACGGCGCGCAGCACGTCGGCGGGGTCGCTCAGGTAGCCGCCGCGGTGGAGCACCTCCACCAGCTCCTCCAGCAGGGCGTCCTTGGACGCGCCCCGCAGCGGCACCTGGATGCGGTCCGGGGTCAGCAGCTCGGTCAGCAGCACGCGCACCTCAGAGGGGTGGAAAGCACCGGCCACGCCGTGGGGGAGCGTGGCCGGAAGCCCGTCAACCTAACGTGGGCCCGCGGCGGCATCAAGCATGCGCCCGGGGAACACCGCGGCCGGTGGGGGGAATCAGACCGGGACGCGTACGGCGCGAATGTAACTACGAGTCCTAAGTCCTAAGTGCTAAGTCCTGAAGAGCGGTGTTCAGCACTTAGCACTCAGCACTTAGCACTTCCGTTCAAAAAACAGCCATGACACCCGAAGCACCCCCGACCGACCTGATCGGCCTCCTCCCCGAAGAGGCGGAAGCCGTGCTCCGCGCCCACTTCGAGCGCCGGGGGCAGCCCGCCTTTCGCGTGAAGCAGGTGCTGCGCTGGATCTTCGAGCGCGAGGCGTTCGGCTTCGACGAAATGACCGACCTGCCGCTGGCGGAGCGCGCCGCGCTGGGCGAGGCGTTCGCCTTCACCGCCCCCGCGCCGGCCAAGATCTCCCGCTCGGTGGACGGCACCGCCAAGCACCTCTGGCGCCTGGCCGACGGCGAGCTGATCGAGTCGGTGCTGATCCCCACCGCCACGCGCCTCACGCTGTGCATCTCGTCGCAGGCGGGGTGCGCGATGGCGTGCACCTTTTGCGCCACCGGCTGGGCCGGTTACCGCCGCCAGCTCACGGCGGGGGAGATCGTGTCGCAGTTCCGCGGCGCGCGCCACTGGGCGCGGAGCCACGGCTACGACGACATCACCAACATCGTGTTCATGGGGATGGGCGAGCCGCTGATGAATCCAAAGGCGGTCTTCCCCACCCTGCGCATCCTGAACCACGGCTACCGGCTGGGGGCGCGGCGCATCACGGTTTCCACGGTGGGCGTGGTGCCCGGCATCCTGCGCATGGCCGAGATGCCGGAGCAGTTCCGCCTCGCCGTCTCGCTGCACGCGCCCAACCACGAGCTGCGCCAGAAGCTGATCCCGCTCGAGAAGAAGTACGACCTCGGCGAGCTCCTGGACGCGCTGCGCAAGTTCGACGCGGCGGGCGGCAAGCGGATCACCTTCGAGTACGTGATGATCGACGGCGTCACCGACCTGCCCGAACTCGCGGACGAGCTGGCGGTGGTGATTCGCGAGTTCAACGCCTTCGTGAACCTGATCCCCTTCAACCCAATCCCGGGGACGGATTGGCGCCCGTCGAAGCGGCAGCGCCTGAACTACTTCGTGGAGCGGCTGGAGTCGCGCGGGATCTCCGCCTTCGTGCGCGAAAGCCGCGGCAGCGACATCGCAGCCGCGTGCGGGCAGTTGCGCGCGGAGGTCACGGAGGGGAGGAAGCCGGTGCAGATGGGGTCGATTTAGCGGCGGAGGGGATGCCGGCGGTTGAAACCGCTGCAACAACAGCGGGAAGCCTGCCTTCGCAGGCTCGGCGGGGGCGGGGTTGGTGTGGTGCGGCGGCCGTGCCGCATCCGATCGGCAGGGCAAATCCCAGAACACCGGGGGATGAATCCCCCGGCTGGAACAACGGGAAGTCGGCTGAAGCCGACTCGTGCGGCTAGGCAGGAACGTAGGTCAGCCTGAGCACGTCGTCGATCCGATCGTGCGAGGTGAGGCGGAGCGGCGGACGGGGGCCGGCGAAATATGGTGTGCCGTGACCGAGCACCACGGGGTGCAGGTAGATGCGATACTCGTCGATCAGGCCTAGCTCGGTGAGGCTTTGCGCCAGGACGGTCCCAGCAACTTCGATCTCCCCGTCGCGCTCGGCCTTGAGCGCGCGGATCGCGCCCTCCAGATCATCGCCTACCAGCATCGCATTGGGTCCGACCGACTTCAGCGTGCGGGAGACAACCGATTTCGGCTGCTTCCGCCACGCCGCCGCGAAGGCGTGTTCATCCGCATCCCATCCGGGCTGATCGTCGTCCCAGTAACGCATGATCTCGTACATCCGGCGGCCGTACACGCTGCCCACCTGCCCCTCGGCCTCCTCGATGAAGTGGCGGAAGAGCGTGGGGCTCGGGCCGAACGCCGTATGGTCGACGTAGCCGTCCAGCGACTGGTTCATTCCGAACACGAGCTTGGCCATACCCACCTCCTATGAAACCGATTGGGCGCTGTTGACGAGGATCACAGCCGTTCGAGCTCGCGCAGCGTCTGGAGGTCAGCTTCGAACTCGGGGACATCGTAGTGGATCGTGATGTCCCGGCTGGCGAGGAGGTGCTGGAACCTGGCGACGCCCTGGCCTGCGAGGCGCGCGGCCTGCGCGAGCGTGACGCGCTCCCGTTCAAAGAGCATCACCGCGATCTCCTGCCGCAGCTCATCCTCGGACATACGCGCCGCTATGAGGACGTCATCCAAGATCACGACGCTCATGGATCTTTCTCCGGGATCGGGCGCATCGTCGGCTCAGGGGTGTCGTGGCGAGAGGGCTATCCGCCGGGAAGCTGCAGGCTCTCTGACTCGCGGAGTAGCCGGTCCCAGTCTCCGGGCGGCGCTCCCGCTTTCAACATACGCTCGAAGACCGCGTACGCATCGTTCCGGGCGCCGCGGGCCCGCAACGTCTCTTCGTCGTTCACCCACGCGTAAACGATTGCGCGGGCATCGCTGCGGAACCGGAAGAAGAGACGGTACCGCTCGTAGAACCCCGCCGAGAACCAGTGGCGGTTCGCGCTCCCCAGGGTGTTCCCCTGCCTGAACTCGGGCGCGTTCGGGTTCGACGGAATCGTGACCGTGATCAGCCGGTAGATCGCGGCGAGGCGCTTGGTCGAAGGGTGCGCCCGGAACTCCGAGGGGTTCTCGCGCTCCAGGCGTTCGACCTCGCTGACCAGATCCGCGAAGGCGCGGCTGAACTCCCTCCACGCGTACAGCTTCCACCCGTTCCGCTGCGGGGGCCCCTCGCGCCGTACGGGTGCCGGTGGGCCATCGGTCGCCATTTCAGTCGATCCGCTCGTTCAGATCGACATCCATGTCTCCGACGAGCCGCTGCGCCCGCTCCAGCAGGTCGGAAGAGAGCGGCTGGATGCTTTCCGGGTGCTCGATCATGTCGCGCTCCACGAAGGCCAGGAACGCGCCGAGCACAGGATCTTCGCCAGGCCCCGCGCCGTCTCCGGCATCCACTGCACGGACCAGGAGCACCCCGGGACCGATGTACTCCGCCTCGACGTTGCTGGAGTCAAACTCGGGGTGCGAGCGGAAAAGCGCGGATTCGAATGCATACGACTTCGAATTCCCCGCCCTGGTAAAGCGGCCCTTGTATGCCATCTCGACTCCCGTGACTATCGGCTTCCCCTCTTGTCAGTACAATTGTACTTACATTGGGGAGAAACTGCAACTGCAGGCTCACACAGAGCCACAGAGAAGACGGCAAGAGGAACTAGCGAGAAGGAGTGTTTTCTCTCCGTTCCTCTCGGTTCCTCTGCGTCTCCGCGTGAGATCAGGGAGCTCTGGGCGCGCTCCAATCCCGGCCAAGGACCACGGTGGCGTCGAGGTAGAGGTTGGAGTCGGGGCGGGCGGTGATGCGGCGGATGCCGACGGCGTCGGCGACCTGGCGCGCGACTTCGATCCGGCCCACGCGGTCCAGGACGACGGAGGAGTCGGGGGGGAAGCCCTGGCCGTTGCCGAACTCCTTGACGTCGAAGCCACGGTCGCGCAGGACGCGGGTGGCTTCGCGGGCCAGGCCCGGGCGGCCGGAGGCGTTGAGCACCTGCACGCGCACGCGTCCCGCCGGCACCGCGTCCGCGGCGGTGGGGGCGGAGGGGGAATCGGCGGCGGCGGGGAGGGCGGCGCGCGAGCGGCCTTTCATCACCCCCGCCACCAGCGAGCCGATGAGGACCGCGACGAGGACGAGCGTCGCGAAGATGCCGAACGTCTGGAGCCGGCCGCCCGCCGGCTTACGCTTCGCTTTCGACCTGCTCATACAGGGCCTGCGTTTCCGGGTGGGCGGTGCCGCCTTTTCCCGTGATGTGCGTCCAGCGGAGGCGCACCACTTCGCGGAAGATGGCGTCCATGTCGCCGGGCATCCGGGCGCGCAGCGACTCGGTGTACTCCGGGTCGAAGGTGCGGCCCGGCTCCAGGAAGTCCGCCAGGTACAGCGCCCGCCCCAGCCTGCCGAAGCGCGGCGAACCCAGCGTGTGGAAGCGGATCGCCTCGCACATCTCCGGGTCCAGGTCGTCTTTGAAGCGCACCGCGGCGGCCGGGCCGTGGAGCAGCTTGCCCGGCAGCGGGCGGAAGAGGAGCGGCACCTCGGGACGCAGCTCCTCCGGATCCGCCTCGCGCAGCACGTCGTGGAGCCAGCCGGTGGCCGTCCAGCGCTTCACGTCGCGCTCGGGCAGGGCGAGCGCCCGGGCCCACTCGCCCATCAGCGCCGCCACGCGGCCCATGTGGGCGCGCCGCTTCTTCCCCGCCCGCGCCCAATCGGGGAGCTCGCCGCGGGCGGCGGCCTCCACGAGCGGCGAGAGGGGGGCGTCAGTCGAACCCGCGGCGGACATGCGGCTCCAGGATGGCACGGTTGCGGATGGAGGTGTGCGACAGGTAGTTGAAGCCCTTGAGCTCGACGCCGCTCCCTACCCAGCTGTTGACGATGCGGCAGCACGGCCCCACCACCGTCTCCGCGCCGATGGTGGTGCGCCCCTCCAGCACCACGCCCGGGTAGATGATGGTGTCGCGCCCGATCCCCACGTCCACGTCCACCAGCACGGACTGCGGAAGGAGAAAGGTGACGCCGCCCTCCATCAGCTTCAGCACCAGCCGGTCGCGGATGACGGCGCCGGCGCGCGCCAGGTCCGCGCGGCTGGTGACGAACGATGCGTCGGGGTCGTGGCGGTCCGCGGCCCCGGTGCCCTCGCCGTCATCGAAGAACGCGACGGGGCGGCCGGCCTCGTCCACCGCGCAGGCGGAGACCCCCGCGTCCAGCAGGCGCTGGAAGGCGGCGCCGGCGCAGGGGGCGGCGGCGTGCACCCGGAGCGTGCGCCCCTCCCAGGGCGTCTCGCCGCCGGGGGCGACCACCTCCACGCGGCCGGGAAGGTCCGCGAAGAGGTCGGCCGACGATGCTTCGGGGTCCATCACCACCACCACGCGCTCGGGGGCTGGATGCAAAGACGCGACGGCGCGCACGGTGTGCCAAACCAGCGGCCTCCCCGCCACCGGGTGCAGGTGCGCGGGGAGGCTGGAGTTCAGGTCGTCGGACCCCGGCTCCGTCAGCGGCAGCACGACGCCGGTCCAGGGTCCCATGTCGCTCAGGACGGCAGGGCCCGCAACGCGTCGCGCGAGATGCGGTTCTGCTCGTCCACGAAGATGAACCGCGGGCGGTAGCGCGCCATCTCGGCCTCGTCGTACTGCGCGTACGAGATGACGATCACCTTGTCGCCCGGGTGCACCAGGCGCGCCGCGGCGCCGTTCAGGCAGATCTCGCCCTCGCCTTCGACGCCCGGAATGACGTACGTCTCGAAGCGGGCGCCGTTGTTGACGTTCACCACCGAGACCTGCTCGTACTCCAGCATGTCGGCGGCTTCCATCAGCACGGGGTCGATGGTGATCGACCCCACGTAGTTGAGATCCGCGCCGGTGACAGTCGCCCGGTGGATCTTGGACTTGCACATGGTGCGCAGCATAGGGCCGTCCCCCTGTTCAGTCGAGTGACCCTTTTCAGCGCAGGATCGCGTTGTCGATCAGCCGCGTCCTTCCCACCCGGGCCGCCACGGCCATCACGGTGCCCGGCACCGCCCTCTCCACCCCCTCCAGCGTTCGCGGATCGACCACTTCCGCGTACTCGGGCTCCACGCCCGGCCCCGCCATCTCGCTCCACAGAGCGGCGCGCAGCGCGGCCGCGTCCGTCTCGCCCGCGTCCCACATCTCGCGCGCCCGCCCCAGCCCGCGCGAGAGCGCCAGCGCGCTCTCCCGTTCGGGCGCGGAAAGATACACGTTTCGCGAGCTCATCGCCAAGCCGTCCGGCTCGCGGACGATGGGGGCCACCTCCACCCGCACCGGGATGTCCAGGTCGTCGACCATGCGGCGGATGAGGGTGGCCTGCTGCAGGTCTTTCTGCCCGAATACGGCCACGTCCGGCTGGAAGATTCCGAACAGCTTCGCCACCACGGTGAGCACGCCGCGGAAGTGCCCCGGCCGCGACGCGCCGCACAGCCGCTCCGCCAGCGCACCGGGCACCACCTGCACGTCCGGCTCGCCGTGCGGGTACATCTCCGCCGCGCTCGGCGCGAAGACCAGGTCCGTTCCGCGCGTGGCGGCCAGCGCCAGGTCGCGCTCCAGGTCGCGCGGATAGCGGTCCAGGTCCTCGGTGGGCCCGAACTGCAGGGGGTTCACGAAGATGGACATCATCACCACGTCCGCCCGCGCGCGCGCCTCGTCCAGCAGCGAGAGGTGGCCCTCGTGCAGGTAGCCCATGGTGGGGACGAGCGCGACAGTCTTCCCCGCCGCGCGCGCCTCGCGGACGGCCTCGCGCGCCTCGGCCACGGTGCGGGCCACGGCCAGCGTCGCCGTCATTCGAAGGTGTGCTCCGCGGCGGGGTACTCGCCCCCCTTCACCGCCTTCACGAACGCGTCGATCCCGGCCGCCGCGGCCTCGCCGACCTCGGCGAAGCGGCGCAGGAAGCGGGGCTGGAACTCCGTGTTGATCCCCAGCATGTCGTGCAGCACCAGCACCTGCCCGTCGCACCCCACGCCGGCCCCGATGCCGATGGTGGGGATGGTGAGCTCCGCCGTGATCGCCTCGGCCAGCGCGCGCGGCACCAGCTCCAGCACGACGGAGAACGCGCCGGCCTCTTCCAGGCGGCGCGCGTCGGCCAGCATGCGCTCGCGCGCCTCCTCGCCCTTCCCCTGCACCCGCACGCCGGTGACG
The DNA here is from genome assembly GCA_036387335.1 of Longimicrobium sp. Lineage (NCBI taxonomy): Bacteria > Pseudomonadati > Gemmatimonadota > Longimicrobiia > Longimicrobiales > Longimicrobiaceae > Longimicrobium > Longimicrobium sp. The sequence goes on along the minus strand of DASVTZ010000170.1, from coordinate 4,908 downwards.
TTCACCGACTGCGGGGTGAAGCCCAGGTGCCCCATCACGGGGATCCCGGCGTCCACCAGCGCGCGCACCATCGCCGCCGTCTCGGGCGAGCCGCCCTCCAGCTTGACGGCGTTGGCTTCCGTCTCGCGCATCACCCGCCCCGCGTTGCGCAGCGTGTCCTCGCGCGAGACGTGGTAGGTGAGGAAGGGGAGGTCCACCACCAGCAGCGCGCGCTCCACCCCGCGGCGCACGGCGCGCGCGTGGTGGATCATGTCGTCCAGCGTCACCGGGAGGGTGCTGTCCAGCCCGAGCACCACCTGGCCCAGCGAATCCCCCACCAGCACGACCTCCACGCCCGCGCGATCCACCACACGGGCGAAGAGGAAGTCGTACGCGGTGAGCACGGCGATCTTGTCGCCGCGGCGCTTCATCTCGCGGAGGTCCCGCACGGAGACCTTCCGAACGCCGTTCCCGCTTTGCGTGGACATGTGCACCTTTCTCCCCGGCCCAGCCATCGCTAGGCGCCGCCGGGCCGAAATGCGGTCCAAAAACAGCGGGTTGACGTGGCGGGAAGCTAGTCGGATCTTCCGGGGGTGTCAAACGCCATCCGCTTCGATCCGCCGCTCGTCCGCGCCCTCGCGGCAGAGCTGGACGCCCTGCTGCAGGGGCGTGCGGCCCACCCCGCGCCGGTCTTCGACAAGGACCTCTCCGCCCTCCTGCTGCTGGACGGCGCCGAGGCGCTGCGCCTGGACCTGCACCCCACACGCGGCTGGGTGCGCATCGTCCCGCGCCCCGACGGGCTGGAGGGGCACGCCCCCGAGGCGCGCATCGTTCGCGTGGCCGCCGCGCCGGACGAGCGGCTCCTGCGCATCGAGCTTCAGGAGGGGAACCGGTTTCGCGGAGGTGCGCGCTCGCTCTTCTTCGAGCTGCACACCAACCAGTGGAACGCGCTGCTGGTGGACGGCGCGGACCGGCGCATCGTATCCGTCCTGCGCTCGCGCGAGGCGGGTGGGCGGCGTCTCCATGCGGGCGAGGAGTACGCGCCACCGGCCCCGCAGGCGCGCCTCTCCGCGCGCACCACGGAGCGCGACCGACTGCGCGTGGAGTGGCACCTGCGCCTGGCCTTCGCCGCCCCCGACCAGCGCCGTGGCGAGCTCCTCCGCGGGTTCGCCGACGCCAGCCCCCTGAACGCCGACGCCATCCTCGGCGACGCCGCCACGTCGGACGACCCGGCGGCGCTGGACCCGGCCTTCGAGCGCTGGTGGCACGTCCACGCGGGCCACACGGAGCCGGTGCTGCTGGACGCGCGCTGGGGGAAGCAGCCCTATCCGCGCCGCCTGGACGGGATCGCGGCGGAGCCCTTCCCCACCCTCCTCGCCGCCTGGGCCACGCTGGCGACCTCGGACGAGGTGCCGGGTCGCGAGCTGGAGATCGCGCGCCTCCTCACCCGCGCCCGCCGCCGGCTGGAGGGCGTGCGCCGCCGCGCCGCCAAGCTCTACACCGAGCTGCAAGGCGTCGGCGCCGCTGAGCCGCTGCGCGCAAAGGGCGAGCTCCTGCTGGCCAACCTCCATCGCGTGCAGCACGGCGCATCGCGCGTGACCGTGTACGACCACGATGGGCGCAAGATCAAGCTCGCCGTAGACCCCTCCCTTCGCCCGCACGAGAACGCCAACCGCTGGTTCGAGGAAGCGCGCCGCCTGGACCGCATCGCCGAGCGCATCCCGGGCCTCATCGAGCGCGCCAAGGCAGAGGTGCGCCGCTGGGAAAAGGGCATCGCCGCCGCCGAGGCCGGCGACCCGCCCGCGTGGATGGAAGCCGCCCTGCGCCGCGCGGAGTCCAAGGAGGCGAGAAGCCCCGCCCAGGTGCGCGACCGCAAGCCGTACCGCGTCTACCGCACGTCGGGCGGGCTGGAGGTGCGCGTGGGCCGCACGCGCGAGGACAACGACCGCCTCACCTTTCACCACGCCTCGCCGGGCGACGTGTGGCTGCACGCGCGCTCCGTCCCGGGCTCGCACGTGGTGCTGCGCTGGCAGGAGGAGGGCGCCCCCCCCGCCCGCGACCTGGAGGAGGCGGCCACACTGGCGGCCTGGCACAGCAAGGCCCGCTCGTCCGGCACCGTCGCCGTGGACTGGACGCGCCGCCGCTACGTGCGCAAGCCGCGCGGCGCCCCGCCCGGCCGCGTGACCATCCAGCAGGCGAAGACGGTGTTCGTGGCGCCCGACGGGGAGCTGGAGGAGCGGTTGCGAGAGTAGGAGGGGCGCGGGCCCCCTCCCCCGCTCGTTCCTCGCGGCCCCTCCCCCAAAACAACCTGGGGGAGGGGCGTACGCGCGCGTCTGTCCGCGCTGGCCCCCTCCCCCCGGCCCCCTCCCCCGCCTGCGGGGGCGCAGGGCGGGTGAGGGGGAGAACATCGTGCGCTGCGCACAGGACCCGTAGGGGCGCGATTCATCGCGCCCGTGCCTTCCGCCGCACAGATACCGGTCCCGCGCACCGGTCCCGGTTGGGGCAGACCTGCGTGTCTGCCCTCCCTCTGCCCCACCTCGACGCCCGCCCGCCGGCACCCATACCTCGTAGGGGCCGCGCCGCGTGGCTGCCCGTGCCTTCGTCCATACCGCTCGCTGCCTTTTCCGACCGCGGCATCCGGAACGCTGCCGCGGACAGGCTCCGGGCCATGCGTCGGCCAGATCCCTTCGGGCCTGCGATCTCTGGGTGCATGAGGGCGCCGCGGGGCCGGCCGCTCAGGATGACGGGAAAAGGGCAGGCCCGGCGCGAAACGGGGGCGCACCCACACCTGTGGATGCGCCCCCGTAGTGCGTATTACCCGCGTGGCTAGTTGCGCTGCATGCGCACGCGCATGGCCCCGAGGCTGCGCGCCAGGCCGCGGCTGCCTGCCCAGTCGCCGTTGCACGCCCAGGGGGTCCACCCGTTGTTCCAGGCGAAGACCTGGTAGCAGATGGACCACGCCGGGTTGTCGACCGTGATGCGGATCTGCTCGATGCGCTGGTTCGGATCCCCCGTCCAGGGGTCGGACCAGTTGGAGCACACGACCGGCCGGTCACCGAGGTTGGACTGGTGAACCTGGTAGCAGGCGACGGTCGGAACGTCGAGCGGCTGCACGCGCAGGCGATTCATGTATTTCTGCTGTGTGTCGTACCCCGCCACCTGGTTGTTGTAGACCGTGCCTGTAGCCCCTACCCCGACGATGCTGACCTGGTACCCCAATGGCAGCATGAACGGCACGCTCGTCGGCGTGAGCGTGTTGACCGTAACGCCCTGCACCACCAGCGATCCGTCGGCCTGGTACTGGAACGCGTGGTTGGACGGAACCAGGCCGAAGGTGGTGATCTGGTAGTCACCGGTCGATGCGGGCCGGTCCCATTGCGCGCGGTTCGTCGCGCTGCGCGCCGTCAGCCACTGCCATGCGGGCCGGGGAGTCATCGGGTTCGACCCCTTCCTGGTCAGCGACAGGTTGTAGTCTGCGGCGGGGCGCCCGTCCGGAAAGCTCACCCCGGAGTCTCCAGCCGCGGTGTACATGTTGTAGCCGAGCACCTTGGTGATGGGCGTATCGTACAGCCCGTTTACGAGAGCATCATAGTAGCTGCGCTGGTGCTCGTCATACGTGCTAGCCATAGCGTCAGAGTCGCCTCCGGGAACGCCGTACGCTCTGAGGTACCATTGGCCGGAGGTTCCCGTCTCGGTGATCCAGATCGGGCGGTTGACGTCACCGAACGCGTTCATCACCGGAGTGAGCTTGTGCACCCTCGTGAATGGTCCCCACGGGTCGTAAGGATTCGCGCCGTATGCGTGCAACGCCATGATGTCGAGCGGGTACGGCTTCCCGCCGGTAGCTTCGAAACCTTGGTACATCCCGCGTACAAATTCCACACTCTGCCCCTCCAGCAACCCGGAAGGCATCTCCAGCCCCCCGGAAACCACCCACCTGCCGCGGGCCTTGAGGCCCGGGTAAACGGCCCGCAGCGTCGACGCGTAGCTTGCCCCCCAGTTAGTTGAGTTGCCGCCGGGGAGGTCGCGCCATGGCTTTGCCCAGCCCGAGTTGTCCTGCTCGTTCCAGATCTGCCAGAACTTCACCTCCGGGAACGCGGTGGCCATGTCGTTCAGGAAGGTGGCGAAATGCTGGTTGAAGGCGGAAACCGTAGCGTCGTCCTTCCAGGGGAGGGGCTGGTTAGCCGTCGCCGCGTCGGCGTTGGTCCACATCCCGTGGACCACGAACATCAGCTCGAGCTCGCGGGTGCCGTTCATTGCTTTGTCAACCCTGTCGCGAATCGCTGCCATCATGTTCGGGTCGTAGATGCCATCGCCGTCCGGATCCACCTCGATCCAGTACAACGACACACGCACCAGGCGCATTCCCGCGTTGTGCACCATGTCCATGTGATGCTCCTGCAGAGCCTGGCCATCCATGTGGATGTTGAAGCCGATCTCCGGCGACTTGTCGTAGATCCACAGATCCCGCGAGCTCTGCCAGTGTGCGCGCCAGGTCGCCGGCTGGCTGTACGTGTTCGCCCTCGGCGACACGCCCCCTGGACTCAGGGGCGAGGTCGTGGGCAGGTCGTCGGTGCACGCGGCGAGCAGCAGCGCCGCGGCGGCCAGGAGTCTGATTCGCATTCTGCTTGTCGAGGAAAGTGGAGGGTGGGTTGGATGAATGGAGCGCTGTCGACGGATTGGCCATCTCGGAATCACTCGCCAGCTCCGCGGATGTTTTTGTCTCGCGAAGTGGACAGTATGAACATCAGCGGTGGCGTGATCTACACTATAACGCGTAAGTCGGCATGTCTTTGCACAGGCGGCCCGGCGCCCGACGCTCGCGAACGCACGTCGGCGACGCACGAAAAACCCGGCCCGCACGACCTTCGTCGCGGCGGGCCGAATTCTCCCCCTCTCCCGAGAAAGAGAGGGGCACCCTCTCCTGTG
>DASVTZ010000169.1 GCA_036387335.1 Longimicrobium sp. | reverse complement strand
CCGGCCGGAATCGCTCCCGGCCGGCCCCGCACGTCGTCACCCGAAAAACGCTCAGGTGGCGCGGTTGTAGACGAGCTTGTAGGTCAGCGGCTGCGGAAGGCGCGGCGAGGTGACGGTCACGTTCATCGTCATCGTCTTGCCATCCGGGCTCACCGAGTACACGTTCACGCGGCGGCCGTCCTCCGCCTGGAAGGTGTGCTTCAGGTTGCCGCCGTCCCACTCGGCGCTCACGCGCACGCAGTCGCCCTTCATCTCGCGGCAGGTGCCGCCCGTCTGGCGCTGCCAGAGAACCGGCTGGCCGTTCGCGGGGCTGGAGACCGAGGGGCGCCCGGCCATGTCCACGCGCACCGAGCTCTGGTCGTACGACATGGTGATGCTGGGATACATCGTGTTCGTGCTGCGCAGCCGCGGGCGCGCGATCTGGCGGACGACCAGGTTCATCCGCGCGACGGCGCGGTTGATGGCGTTCTCCAGGTTGTCGCTCTGCTGGCGGTTGATGTTCCAGGTGCCGCGCAGCGAGGAGGCCTGCGCGGTGACCGCGGAGGGCAGCAGCGCGGCGAGAAGTACCAGGAGCGGAAGAAGACGGGTGCGTTGATGGCGCATGTGTGGACCTCCAGAGATGCGTGGGTGCGGATGGCGGCAGGCCGCGGGAGGCGCCCGGCTGCGGGCCGCCGGCGTTGCGCGCAATGTAAGGCGGCGCGCGGCGCGGCGGAAGAAGTGGGATCGGACGTTCGTTTCCATCAAGTACCCCGCGCCCCCGCCCCCGTGTTCCCATCCGCCGCTGAAACACCGCGCATCGCCGCGGCGTACCCCCGCACCGTGACGGGCGCGGCGAGCCCCGCCCGCGCCATCCTCCCGACCCACAAGACACCATGCTCGAGCCCACGCGCGCCACGCGCATCCTCACCCAGATCGACTCGCGGAGCTGGGAGCACCCGGCCGACCGCGCCACCCTCAACGCGCTGCGCAGGATCCCCGGCTTCGACGAGGTGCTGAGGGCGCTCTTCGGCTTCTTTGGCGAGCGCGCCGTGCGGCTGGCCTTCCTGGCCAACGCCGTGCGCACCTCGCCCACGCAGTTCGCCCGCGTGCACCGCATCTACGGCGAGGTGGCGCGCACCCTCGACGCGCCCGGCGACTACCCGGTCTACGTGACGCAGGACCCCACCTTCAACGCCGCGGCCTACGGGATGGAGAAGCCGTTCATCGTCGTGCATTCCGCGCTGGAGGAGCGGTTCGACGACGAGGAGCTGCGCTTCATCCTGGCGCACGAGCTGGGGCACATCATGAGCGGCCACGTGCTGTACACCACCATGATGCGGCTGCTGACGATGCTGGCCGGGATGGGCTTTCCCATCGTGGGGCTGGCCGCGCGCGCCGTGCTGGTGGCGCTGCTGGAGTGGTACCGCAAGGCCGAGCTTTCCTGCGACCGCGCCGGCATCCTGGGCGTGCAGGACCCCGAGCCGGGGCTGCGCGTGATGCTCAAGTTCGCGGGAGGCGCATCGGGCGACGCGAACCTGGCGGAATTCATCCGGCAGAGCGACGAATACCGCGAGGAGGGCGCGCTGGCGGACCAGGTCTACAAGGTGCTCAACGTGCTGGGCTCCACGCACCCCTTTCCCGTGATCCGCGTGGCGGAGATGCGGGCATGGTTCGAGAGCGGTGCATACGAGCGCATCATTGCGGGGGAATACCACCGGCGTGGCGAGCCAGACACGCCGTACCGGGAAGACCTGTCGCAGGCAGCCCAGGCCTACCGCGAGGCCGCCAAGCAGACCTTTGGGCAGGCCGGCGACGCGGCGCGCCGTGTGGTGGACTCATTCCGCTCCGGATTCGGCCGCTGAACCCCGGCCGACCCCTGGAAAAAGCTGGTGGCAACGAGATTGCATGCAGTGTGGACGGCGCGGACGAGCCGCGCCGCGGAGGTTCACCGCAAAGCGGAGAGCGACTCATGAACAAGGCCGAGTTCATCGACAGGGTGGCCGAGAGTGCGGATCTGACCCGGGCCGCGGCGGCTCGCGCGGTCGACGCGATTTTCGACACCGCGTCGGGGGCGATCTCGGAGGCGGTTCACGCGGCAGGCTCGTTTTCGATTCCCGGTTTCGGCAAGTTCACCCGCAAGACCCGCGCGGCCCGCACCGGCCGCAACCCGCGCACGGGCAAGGAGATCGCGATCCCGGAGCGCGCCACCGTGTCGTTCACGGCGGGCAAGGGGCTGAAGACGGGGACCAGCACCTCGCGCCGCAAGGCCGCGGCGACGGGTGCGGCGGTGGGCGCGGTCGCCGGTGCGGCCGCGGCGGCAGGCACGGCCAGCAAGCGCTCCACCGGCGCCAAGAAGAGCTCGAGCGGTTCGTCGGGCGGCGCCAAGAAGAGCACCTCGTCGCGCTCGTCGTCGTCGGACACGGGGAGCAGCTCGGGCGGCGCGGCGAAGAAGAGCAGCGGTTCGTCGTCGGGCGCCAGGAAGAGCTCGGGCGGCGGCAGCGGCTCGGGTAGCGGGGGCGGCAGCAGCAGCTCGGGTGGCGGTGCCGCCAAGAAGAGCAGCGGCGGGTCGAGCGGCGGCGGTTCGTCGTCGGGCGCCAAGAAGAGCTCGAGCTCGCGCGGCGGTTCGTCCGGCGGGCGGTAGAGCTGGGCCAGTTCTCCAACGCTGGAGCGGGGCCGCGTCCGCAAGGGTGCGGCCCCGCTCTTTCATTTCCGCACAATCCGCTCACGAATGGCTGCTGACTCGTCCGTACGCCGGGTAACCTGGAGGTCCGCCGACATCGTGCGGACCTTTGGCATTGGCGTGCTCTTTCTGTTCGCGTGGCGCTTCTTCTGGATGGTGCACTCGGCGCTCTTCCTGGCGCTGCTGGCGGTGCTGATCGCCATCATCATCCACGCGCCCGCCAAGTTCCTGTCGCGGTGGATTCCGTTCAAGGTCGCGTTCCCGCTGGTGCTCGTCTCGTTCATCGGCGGCATCGTCTTCCTCCTCTTCAAGATGATCCCGCAGATCGTCACGCAGGGGACGGAGCTGGCCACGGCGCTGCCCAACACGCTGGACCAGGCGGCGGCGTGGTACAAGGCGCGCACCGGGCAGCCGCCCAGCCCCGAGATGGCGGAGTCGGTGAACCGGCAGCTCAGCCAGTTCACGGCGCGTTTCCTTCCGCTGGCCTTCAACGCCATCAGCACGGTGCTGGGGTCGTTCGCCATCATCGTGCTGGCCGCGTTCCTCGCCGCGCAGCCGCACGTGTACCGCAACCTGGTGCTGGGGCTCGTCTCGCCCGAATCGCTGCCGCGCTGGGAGCGGCTGTACGAGGAGGCGGGGACCAACCTGCGCGCGTGGGTGATCGGGAAGGCCTGCACTATGGCGGGGATCGGAATCGTGACCTGGCTGGGGCTGACGCTGCTCAAGGTGCCGGGGGCGCTGGCGCTGGGCGGCTTCGCGGCGCTGATGGAGTTCATCCCCAACTTCGGCCCCACCATCGCGGCGATTCCGGCGGTGGCGGCGGGGTTCACGGTGAAGCCCATCACGGCGGTGTACGTGGCCGTCTTCTACTTCCTCCTGCAGCAGGTGCAGAACGCCATCACGGTGCCGCTGGTGGAGAAGCGGGCGGTGAACATTCCCCCCGCCGCGCTGCTGGTGTGGCAGCTCATGCTGACGATCGGCTTCGGCGTGCTGGCGCTCTTCGTGGCGACGCCGCTGTTGGCGGTGCTGGTGGTGGCGGTGAGGATCCTGTACCTGGAGCCCAAGGAAGAGCGGCAGCAGTGGGACCGCCGCGAGGGGCTGGCCGTCGTCGAGCCCGAGCTGGTGCATGAGCCGCAGGGGTGAGGCAGGGTGTTGACACTTGCGTGGCGCGTGTGTATACTGCGGGCTGCGACAACCCACCGCCGCGGCCGTGTGTTCGAGAACGCGTTCAGGGACTCGGTCGCAGGACGGTCGGGTCCTTTTCTGTTCCAACCCTGAAATTCCTCTTGGAGGGCTTGCGTGGTCGAGATTCAGCTTGGTGAAAACGATCGCCTGGACTGGGCGCTCAAGCAGTTCCGCCGCCGGATGATCCGCTCGGGACTGTTCAAGGACATGCGCCGGAAGCGCTTCTACGAGAAGCCCAGCGAGGCTCGTAAGGCCAAGTCGAAGGCCGCGCAGCGCCGCCGTGCCAAGGACCGCCGCAACGCCCGTCGCGGGCGGGATTAAATCCCCGCGTAATCACCCGTCGGTGGCACGGACTTCCGGATACCGGCGGACAACACCATCCAGGAGTACGGGAGAATGCGCACCACCGGCACCGTGAAGTGGTTCAACGACGCCAAGGGCTTCGGGTTCATCACCCCGGAGAACGGCGAAAAGGACTGCTTCGTGCACCACTCGGCCATCCAGACCAAGGGCTTCCGCACGCTTGCCGAGGGCGAGCGGGTGGAGTTCGACATGGTGCAGGGCCAGAAGGGCCCCGCCGCGGAGAACGTCGTCCGCGTCGGCGCCTGAAGCCACAGGCGAGGTGAATGGAGGGGCGCTCCCGGATGGGGGCGCCCTTCTTTGTTTTTGGGGCCGCCGAATACCGGGATGAACCGCGCCGGCGCCGCACCACCAGGGGATAAATCCCCCGGCTGGAACCACGCGAAGACGGCTGAAGCCGTCTCGTGTGCGCGGGCACTGGAGCCCGAGTCCGCGAAGGCGGACTTTGTGCTGTTGTTGCAGCGAGTTCACTCGCCGCCCTCCTACAACCGCTCCACCTCGTTGGCGCGGATGAGGACCTCGTCCTGGCGGAAGCGGTGCTCCAGGTCGTGGCGGTAGGACGTCCACCAGGCGCGGTCCAGGGATTCGTCCATGACCTCGATGATGGCGACGTCGTCGCGGGCGACCTCGCCGCCTTCTTCGCGCCAGGCGCCGGACGCCGGGGAGCGCAGGTAGGCCGTGACGCCCCCGAAGCGGTCCGTCAGCTCCTCGTTCACGCGGTCGAAGGCGGCGCGGGGGAAAGGGCGGTCGTCGTTGTCGCGCAGGGGGAGGAGGATCTGGACCAGGTGCATGGGGCTCGTCGGGGTGCGGGAGCACGGGGCGTGCATCTCGCGTGTGGGGGAGGCAATCCGTGGACCCGGCCGGGTCCACACGTGCACCGTTGGGGAGAACCATGATCCGCTGGAAGGCAACGCTCTGCGCGCTCCTGCTCGTGACCGCCTGTAAGAGCTCCACCGAGTTCGACGTGGACGGGGTGCGGATCTACGGGCTGGACGGGGCGAACAACCTGGTGGAGTTCGGAAGCCGCAGCGCGGACGCGGTGCGGCGCAGGGAGATCTCCGGCCTGCAGCCGGGGGAGGTGCTGGTGGGGATCGACTACCGCGCCGGTAACGCGAACCTCTACGGCGTCGGGAACACGAGCCGGCTTTACGTCATCGACGCCCGCGACGGCGAGGTCGTGGCCACCCCAGTGGCGGGGCCGTTCGTCCCGGCGCTGGAGGGGGAGGCGTTCGGGACGGACTTCCACCCCGGCGCGGACCGGCTGCGCGTGCACGGGAGCGGCGGGCAGAACCTTCGCCTGGACCCCGCCGGCACCGTCTCCGCCACCGACCCGCCGCTGACGTACGCGCCCGGCGATCCCGGCGCCATCACCACGCCGCGCATCGCGGGCACCGCCTACACCACCGGCACTCCCACGCTGCTGTACGGCATCGACAGCAACCGCGACGTGCTGGTCACCTTTCCCAACTCCGACGCGGGGGTCGCGAAGACGGTGGGGCCGCTGGGGCTCAACACCTCGGACGACGTGGGGTTCGACATCGTGGTGACGCGAGAGGGGCCGATCGCGTTCGCGGTGCTTTCGGAGACGCGCGTGTCGAGGCTGTACCGCATCGATCTCGCGACCGGCACGCCCACGCTGATCGGGCGCCTCGCCACCCGCACGCCGATCCGTTCCATCGCGGTACCGCCGGGGCAGACGGCGCGGCCGTAGGACGGCGGGTGCAGACGGGGGCGCCGCGCAGATCGCGCGGCGCCCCCGTTTGTGTCATCCCCTGCCCCGCCTCAGGCGCGGACCCGCACCGTCACGGGGTCGGAGAGGCGCACTTCCTGGGTGGAGGTGACCCGGTTGAGGACGCGCCGGAACCAGCCCGGATCGCGCCGCGCGCCGCCGTGCTCCATCACCCGCTTCGCCAGCGCGATGACTTCGGAGTTGCGCATCCGCACGCAGCCGTGCGACTCCGCCTCGCCCAGCGAGTCCACGTCGCGCGTGCCGTGGATGTAGTAGTCCGGGTCGCTGAAGAAGATCTTCACGCGCCCCATCGGGTTGCGCGGGTCGCCGGCCGGGAGCGGGCGCTTGTTGCGGGCCCAGCGCTCGTTGGGCGGAACCCAGCGCGGGTTCCAGACGATTCGGCGCGCCGTGAAGTTGCCGCGTGGCGTGGGATGCCTCGGCTGGCCCACCGCCACCGAGTAGCTGTCCACCACCTCCTCGCCTTCCATCACGTACAGTTTGCGGTCGGAAAGGTCGATGGCGAGGGAGAAGTCCGCCGCGTCCTTTCGGGCGGACGCACCGTCCCCCGAACCGGCCACCGCGGGTACCGCCGCCCCCACCAGGATGGCCGCCGCCGCGGTCCACCGTACCAGCATTGATTTCATAAACCAGCCTCAGGCAACGGGTTAGCTCTGGCTACGCCGGTTTGCATAAGCGAACATCGTGCCACGGGGCCCCCGCGCGCGGGGGAGGGCGAGAACACCAAACTCCGCCATCCGCACGGATCCCCGTAGGGGCGGCCCCGCGTGGCCGCCCGTGCCCGCCCCGGCGCCGTCATCCGTGAACGCGGGTCAATACTGGACCAGCGACTCCACCTCATACCCCTCCAGCGCCCGACGACCATCGAGGAACAGGAGCTCGATGACCACGGCGATGCCCACAACGATGCCGCCAACCGCCTCCACGAGGCCAGCGGCGGCGCGGGCGGTGCCGCCGGTGGCGAGAAGGTCGTCGATCACCAGCACGCGCTGGCCGGGCCCGACGGCGTCGATGTGGATCTCGAGGATGGCGGTACCGTACTCCAGCGCGTACTCCCGCGTGAGCTTCTCGCCCGGAAGCTTGCCGACCTTGCGGATGGGGACGAACGGCACGCCCAGCTCCAGCACCAGCGGCGCGCCGAAGATGAAGCCGCGCGACTCGATCCCCGCGACGGCGTCCACGCGGCCGCGGAAGCGCTCGGCGAACGCGGCGACCACCTCGCGGAAGGCGGCGGGGTGGCGGAGGAGGGGGGTGATGTCGCGGAAGAGGATGCCGGGCTGCGGGAAGTCCGGGATGTCGCGGATGAGCTGCTTGAGGTGCTCCACGGCACGGTGCGGGAGGAGGGTGGATCGAAGGGAGGCGTGAAGCGGGCGAATCTACGGCGCCAGCGTGGGGTGCGACAGCGCCGCGTTGACCCGGATAGGAGCGCGGGTTATCCTGACCGCCGATCCATTTCACGAGGCCTGCGGAGACCGATGTTCTATTATGCGATAACCGAGGGGATCCGCATCACCGCGCAACCCTTCTTCCTCCCGGACCACTCGGACCCGCAGGAGCCGCGCTACGTCTTCGCCTACCAGATGCGCATCGAGAACGTGGGCACCGAGCCGGCACAGCTCCGCTGGCGCCACTGGTACATCCACGACGAGGGCGCCGGCGACAGCGAGGTGGAGGGCGAAGGGGTGATCGGCGAGGAGCCGGTGATCCCGCCGGGCGGGGTGCACGAGTACCAGAGCTTCTGCGTGCTCAAGGGTCCGGAGGGGCACATGGAGGGGTACTACGAGTTCGAACGCCCCGCAGGCACGAAGTTCCGCGCTACCATTCCCCGTTTTTCGCTGCGGGTGTACGAGGCGTGATCTGACATCCTGATTGGCTCACGCGGAGACGCGGAGACGCAGAGGAGGGGTGGAGTTCTCTCTGCGTCTCCGCGTCTCCGCGTGAGGCCAGCTGTTGCGGAACCCTGTTCTTAGCGGGCAGTCGCCTCGACGACGTGGTTGTGGGCGCCGGAGAAGTCCGCGCCGTCCAGCTCGGCCGCTTCGAAGATGACGCTGTCCAGGTCGGCGCCGCGCAGGGTGGCGCCACGGAGGCGGCTCCCGCGCAGGTTCGCGCCGCCCACGTGCGCATCCGAGAGGTCGGCGCCGGTGAGGTCTGCGGCTTCCAGGACGGCATCGCCGAGGTTGGCGCGGCGGCAGCGGGCGCCGGTCAGGCGCACGCCGTGGGCGCGGACGCCGGCCATGTCCGCGGCATTCAGCGTCGCGCCGCTCAGGTCCGCGTCCCGCATCTGCGCGTGGCGGAGGTTGGCGCCGCTGAGGGTGGCGTTCGCCATGCGCGCGCCGGTCAGGTCGGCCTTGTGCAGCGAGGCTTCGGTGAGGTTCGCGCCCTCCAGGATCGCCCCCGCGAGCCGCGCGCGCGACAGGTCGATGCCGCGCGCGTCCGCCCCGCTGAGGTCCGCGCGCTCCAGCACGACGGGACGCATGGCGCCGGTGCGCAGGACGCTGGCGTCGCGCAGCACGGCCTCGCGCAGGTTGGCGCCGGTGAAGTCCGTGTTGCAGAGGCAGCACTCGGTGAGGTTCGCGCCCGCCAGGTTGCACCCCGCCAGCTTCACGTCGCGCAGGTTGGAGTGGCTCAGGTCCACGCCGGCCAGGTCCAGCCCCGTGAGGTCGGCCCCCGTCAGGTCCAGGCGCGACAGGGAGCGCTCCTCCGACGCCAGCCTGCGCTCCACCTCGTCGCGCTGGTGGCCGGGAGGCCAGCTCGCGGGGAGGTTCGCGTCGCGTCCGGAGCCCAGCCCGCTGACGAACCCGAGAGCACGCTTCACGATCCCCATGCTGGCCTCCGGCGGCTGAGGTGCAGGGCCGATGGCCGCTCCGCTGGCGGCCGGTGGGACTCGGCGGTCGTGGCGAAGTGACGCAGGATTCTTGCCGTAGGGCAATCCCCCACACGGCTGTAGGGAAACACACGCGTGCTCCCCCGAAACCGTGGCGGGCCGGCTCCCCGTGTGGAAGCCGGCCCGCCATTGCTGCCCTGAAATGAGCCCGCTATTCGAGCGCCGCGTCGAGCTGGATGTCGACGCCGGCGAGCGCCTTGCTCACCGGGCACCCCGCCTTGGTGGCCGTGGCGATGCCGGCAAAGGTGTCCGCATCGACGTTGGGCACCTGCGCGCGGCAGCGGAGCACCATGGTGGTGATGCGGAAACCCTCCCCTTCCTTGGCGATGGTGCACGCCGCGTCGGTGTGCACGCGCGTGGCGGGGGTCCCGTTCTGCTCCAGCCCCACGGCCAGCGCCATGCTGAAGCACGCCGCCTCGGCCGCCGCCAGCAGCTCCTCGGGGTTGGTGCCGCCCGCGTCTCCGAAGCGCGAGCCGAAGGAGTAGTTCCCCTTGATGGCGCCGCTCTCCCCCTCGAAGCTCCCCTTTCCGCTCTGCAGCCCGCCTTCCCAGGTGGCGCTCGCTTTCCTCGTAGGCATCCAGTCCTCTCCTCGTTGCGTTGATCGGCTCCGCTCCCGTGCGGACCGGCGCCCGCGGAGCATTTTCGGCGCCAGCGCCTACTCCACGCCGCCCATCAGCCGCGCCATGATCGCCTTCTGCACGTGCATCCGGTTCTCGGCTTCGTCCCAGACGCGCGAGCGAGGGCCCTCCAGCACCTCCTCGGTGACCTCTTCGCCGCGGTGGGCGGGGAGGCAGTGGAGGAAGATGGAGCGCTCGGACGCGGACTCCATCAGCGCCTCGTCCACCCTGAAGCCGGCGAAGTCGCGCTCACGCTGGGCGGCCTCCTCCTCCTGCCCCATCGAGGCCCACACGTCCGTGTTCACCACGTCCGCGCCCTCCACCGCCTCGCGCGGGTCGTGAGTCACGATGATGCGGGCGGTGCCGCGCGCGCGGTCCAGGATGGAGGCGTCCGGGGCGTAGCCGGGCGGGTAGGCGAGGCGCAGCTCGAATCCCAGCCGGTACGCGGCGTTGATCCAGGAGTTGGCCATGTTGTTGCCATCCCCCACCCACGCCACCTTGAGCCCGGACACGTCGCCGCCCAGGTTCTCGCGGACGGTCATCAGGTCCGCCATGATCTGGCAGGGGTGGAGGAGGTCGGTGAGGCCGTTGATGACCGGAACGGAGCCGTAGCGCGCCAGCTCTTCCGGGTCGCCGTGGTCGAAGGTGCGGATCATGATCCCGTCCACGAAGCGCGACAGGACGCGCGCCGTGTCGCGGATCGGCTCACCGCGGTCAAGCTGGATGTCGCGCGAGGAGAGGAAGAGCGCATGGCCGCCGAGCTGGTACGTCCCCACCTCGAACGACACCCGGGTGCGGGTGGAGCTCTTGGTGAAGATCATGGCGAGCGTCTTTCCCGCCAGCGGCCGCTCGCGGTACTCGCCGCGCTTCATCTCCGCGGCAAGGTCGAGCGTCCGGAGGATCTCCTCGCGCGTGAAGTCGGGGATGGCGAGGAAGTGGCGCGCGGCCGGTGCGGTCATGGGCGCGAGGCGTTGAGACGGATGCGGTGCCGCGGCGGAACGCGCCGGGGCGTCGGAGCGGCAAGATAGCACGGCCGCGCCGGGGCGACCACAGCGCGGGGGACCAAGGAGCGCCGGGGCCGGGTACGACGAGTTACGTGGCATCATCCCGCAACCGTACCGAGGACCGCTGATGCGTACTCTCGTGCTGATGGCCGCCGTGCTCGCGGCGTGCACCCGTCCCGCCTCCGTTCCGCCCGCGGATGGTGGCGCGCAGGAGGAGCGTGTGATCGGCGTCCCTGCGTCGGTGGGCTCGGCACCGATGAACGTGCGCACCGTCGTCGCCGCGGAGGGCGGGGGGAGCGTGTACGTCACCGGCCCGCTCGCAGCCGAGATCCGCTCCCTCTCCGCCGGCGCCCGCGTGGAGGTGCGCGGCCGCCGCGCCGCCGACCGCACCCTCGTCGCGAGCGACTACGACGTCCTCTCCGTCAACGGCCGCCCCGTGTTCGTGGGCGTGGTGGAGCGCGCCAACGACGGCGCCCTTCAACTCCACACCCGTACCGGTTTAGTCCGGCTGCAGGACGCCCCCGCCGCCTTCCGCCCCGGCATGAAGGTCTGGGTGCAGGGCCCCGGCTCCGTCACCGTGCAGACGTACGGTGTGATCCGGAGCTGAGGCCCAATAGGACTCACGCGGAGACGCGGAGACACGGAGAGAACTGCAAAAAGTTTCTCTGTGGCTTTCTGTTCCTTCTGTGTCCTCGGTGTGAGGCTTTTGCTGTTGTTCTCTCTGCGTCTCCGCGTCTCCGCGTGAGATCAGGTGGTCAGTCGAGCTCTACATACTTGAGGCCGCTGCCGGTGTTGAACAGGACCACGCCCTCGTCCCCGCTGAGCGTGCCGTCCTGGCGCAGGCGGGCGACGGCGGCGGCGGTAGCGGCGCCCTCGGGGGCGGCGAAGATGCCGGTGAGGGCGCCCATGATCGGCGTCCACTCGCGCATCTCCTCGTCCGGCACGGCGACGCCCGCGCCGCCGGACGCTCGGACCGCATCGAGGATCAGGAAGTCGCCCACCGCGCGCGGCACACGCAGGCCCGAGGCGTAGGTGTGCGCCCCCTGCCACGGCTCGGCGTGGTCGGCGCCCTCCTCCCAGGCGCGGATGATGGGGGCACAGCCGCTGGCCTGCACCGTGATCATCCGCGGGCGATGCGAGCCGATCCAGCCGAGGCGCTCCATCTCGTCGAACGCCTTCCACATCCCCACGAGCCCGGTGCCACCCCCGGTTGGGTAGACGATCACGTCCGGCAGCGTCCACCCGAACTGCTCGGCGATCTCGTAGCCCATCGTCTTCTTCCCCTCCACCCGGTACGGCTCCTTGAGGGTCGAGAGGTCGAACCAGCCGTGCTGCCGCGCCCCCTCCGCCACGCGCGCGCCGCAGTCGGTGATGAGGCCGTCCAGCAGCTCCAGGTCGGCGCCGAGGGCGCGGATCTCCTGGATGATGGGGACGGGCGTGTCGCGCGGCACCACGATGTGGGCGCGCATCCCCGCGGCGGCGGCGTAGGCGGCGGTCGCGCTCCCCGCGTTGCCCGCCGACGGCAGCGCCACTTCGCGGATCCCCAGCTCCTTGGCGCGCGAGATGGCCATGCACAGCCCGCGCGCCTTGAACGACGCGGTGGGGTTCTGGCCCTCGTCCTTGACCCACACGCGCCCCACGCCGAGACGCTCCGCCAGCCGCGGCGTCTCGATCAGCGGCGTCCACCCCTCGCCCAGGCGCACGGCGTTGGCGGGGTCGCGCACGGGGAGGAGCTCGGCGTAGCGCCAGAGGTCGGCGGGGCGGCCGCGCAGGTCCTCGCGCTTCAGCCGCGCCCCGATCACCTCCAGGTCGTAGCGCGGGTAGAGCGGCTTCTCGCAGCACGGCGATAGGCGGTGGTGCGCCTCGCTCGCGTGCTCGGCGCCGCAGCGGGTGCATTCCAGGTGCGTGGCGCCGCCGGCGGGGATGGAGTTGGTGGTCATGGACATGGACATGGATCGAATGTAGGGGCGTTGAAATGGCCCGTGCGGTTGAAACCGCGGCTCGAACGGCGCAAAGTCCGCCTTCGCGGACTCGCGGTCAGTCCGGTTCGTAGGCGCGGTGAAGTGCCCCGCGCCGGTGATGTTCTTCCTGGTTGGCGATGTAGCGCCGCACCCGCGGCACAATCCGCTCCGAGACCGAAAACGCTCCGTAGCTTCCCTGCCACCGGAAGCCGGCCGACTTCTCCACCTCGTGGTTGGCGAGGTGCGACTAACTCCCCTTGAGCTGCTTGACCGCGTGGGCGATCGAGACGGTGGATGGCAGCTTCACCAGCAGGTGGACGTGATCATCCACGCCACCCACCGCGATGAGCTCGATCCGCATCCGTGTGCACTCCGCGTGCAGGCACCTGTAGATCCGTGCCTGGAGGTGCGGAGTGATCAAGGGCATCCGATCCCATGTGCTCCAAACGAGGTGGACGAACACGCGTGTGAGGTTTCGCCGCACGAGCACCTGCCGATCCCGGAGTGTAGGACACGAACCGAAACCGCGGTGCGAGTCCCCGCAGGGGGACTTTGCGCTGTTCCAGCCGCGGTTTCAACCGCCTTCGTTTCCAGATACCCCGGACCACACCCCCGCGGTTTCGCCCCGGCCCCGATCGCCACGACACCGCCACCACCCGCACCGTCGTCCCGCGCGCCTGTCCCGTCCGAGCCGCCTACCGCCGCGCGGGCCGCGACGCCATGACCGTTTCCGCAGGGCCGCCGCAGGTGGGGCAGCGATCGTGGGAGCCCTCCTCCCAACGGCCGCAGGCGGCGCAGAGGGTGATCAGGCGGCCCTCTTCTTCAGTGACGGCGGGGAGGAGGAAGGGGGTGCCGTCCTCGCCCACGGCGCGCAGGGAGGGGCCGGTGTAGAAGTGCGCCAGGAGGTCGCGCACGTCCACTTCGGCGGCGTTGGTGATCACGTCCTCGCGCGTGACGGCGGTGCGGTTGCGGAAACGGGCGCGCTCCGCCGTCCAGGTGCGCTCCACCTGCGGCTCGGGCTCCATTTTCATCGTTAGGCCGCGCGATTCGAGCGTGTACGTCACCGACAAGCGCCGCCGGAGGCGCCCGGCGGCGCGATCGACTTCGGGGCCGGGGGCGAGCTGGCGGCGGTTGGCGGGGTGGATCGAGGGGTCGCAAAAGATCGTGGAGC
Source organism: Longimicrobium sp. (assembly GCA_036387335.1). Lineage (NCBI taxonomy): Bacteria > Pseudomonadati > Gemmatimonadota > Longimicrobiia > Longimicrobiales > Longimicrobiaceae > Longimicrobium > Longimicrobium sp. The sequence goes on along the minus strand of DASVTZ010000169.1, from coordinate 5,264 downwards.
GGGCGTGCGACCAGAGGGGCGTCTTCAGGTCGCCGACGTCGGTCTCGACGACGGCGGTGTAGTCGAAGGGGCGGTCCACCGGGCCGATCTCGATGCGCGCGCCCTGCACTCCCGGCGCGTCCTCGAGGGCGGCGAAGAGGGCGCTCGCGAGGAGCTCGCGGCGCTCCGCGGGGGTGAGCGGGCACCAGAGGTCGGGGTCGAGGAGCTCGGGGTACGACATCGTTCGGCCAGCCGGTGCGCGTGGGTGGATCGAAGCGCGCAAATGTATCCCGCGGCGGGGTTTCGTGCCAATCGCGAGGGGGTGGGGTGTGGCGGGGCACGGGCAGCCACGTGGGGCTGCCCCTACAGGGTTGGCGGTTCGTGCGGCGGGATTTGGGGTGGCGGCGAGGGTGGGCAGACACGTGGGTCTGCCCCTACCGGTGCCGGTGCCTTTGCGGGGGCGGAGGGTGGGCGTCCCTACGATGGGACGCGGCGCAGGAGGCGCTCGGCGGCTTCGAGGCCGGAGGTGACGGCGGCTTCGATGTTGGGGGCGTAGAGGTAGTCGCCGGCGAGGGCGATGGGGGCGTTTTCCTCGAGGGCTCCGCCGCGGGCGGTGCGAAGGTGGGCGAGGTAGCCAGGGTAGAAGAGCGTCCAGCCGTGCTCCCACGGGTAGACGCGGACGTCGCGGACGGTGCGGGCCAGGCCGGGCAGTGCTCCCTCCAGCTCGGGGAGGACGGCGCGGAGGGCGTCTTCGGGGGATGCGACGCGCAGCGATTCACCGGCGGCGGGGGTGGGGATGACCACCAGGAGCCCGCGGCCGGGCGGCACCACGTCCGCGCCCTTGTTCTCCTCCGCGCAGGCGGCGGCGACCACGCGCGTCTCGCCACGCGGAAAGGAGAGGCCGAAGAAGCGCCCCGGCACCGGCCGGTCCAGGAGGAGCGCCACCGTAGCCGTGGGGCGCACACGCACGCGGGTGAGCCACTCCGCCGCCCTTGGGAGCGCATCGCCGAGCATGCGCAGCGCGGCGGGCGCGGGGACGGCCACGACGGCGGCGTCGAAGCGGTCGGTCCATCCGTCGCCGCTCAGCTCCACGCCCGTGCCCGCGCGCGTGAGGGAGTGGACGGGGCGGCCGGTGTGGAGCACTCCCCCGCCCCGCTCCACCGCCGCCGCAACCGCATCGCAGAAGCCGCCCGCCCCGCCGCGCATGGCGAGCACCTGGAGGGTGAGCCCCTGCCTGGACAGCGCGTGGTAGAAGCCGGCGCTCGCCTCCTCCGAACCGGTGCCGTAGAGGGTGGCGAGGAGGGGGTGGACGAGGAGATCCACGAAGTCGCGCCCCAGCTCACGCGCGCCCCACGCCGCCGCCGATTCGCCGTCCAGCCCGATGTCGGCGGCGCGCTCCAGGGCTTCGAGGTCGAGCGACGGGCCGTGGCGCTGGAGGAAGGGGAGGTACTGCGCGCCGAGCCGCAGCTTCAGCGCGACGGGCAGTGCGCCGGATGCCAGCATGCTGGTGGGTGAGCCGTACACCACCTCGTGCGCGCGCCCCTTCCTCCAGAGCGCGTCCCGCCCCGGCGCGCGCACCATCCGCTCCCCCGCCCCCAGCTCGCCGAGCACGGCAAGGACGCGGCGGTACAGGGTGCCGAAGAGCTGCGCCCCCGTGTCGATCCGGTACCCATCGACCACGTCGGTCCGCGTGCGCCCGCCGATGCGCGCCTCCGCCTCGAAGAGCTCCACCGACGCCCCGCCGCGCACCAGCCGCCACGCCGCGCACATCCCGGCGGGGCCGCCGCCGATCACCGCAATCTTCATCGCCCGGAAAGTTGGATGGCCGCATCCAAAAACGCACTCACGCACTCACGCACCAACGCACTTCCCATGCACACTTGCTCCGTTCGAACGCCCGATCCATATTGCTAAGATCTTACCACACACCCCCCAAAGCGAACTCTGATGAAACGCAGAGACTTCCTCGTGCAGGGCACCGCGCTGGCCGCGGGCACGGTCCTGCTGCCGGGGCTGGCCAGCGCGCACGCGCCGGTGCTGGAGATGGACGATCCGCAGGTCAAGGAGCTGGCGATGCGCGCGGTGGACGCCGCCCGCCGCGCCGGCGCCAGCTACGCTGACGTGCGCATCTCCCGTAACCGGCAGCAGGCGGTGGGCACCCGCGAGCGGCAGATCACCTTCTTCAACGACGGCGAGACCTACGGCTTCGGCGTGCGCGTGCTGGCCAACGGCTCGTGGGGGTTCGCCGCCTCGCGCGACCTGACGGCGGACGAGGTGGACCGCGTCGCCCGCCAGGCAGTGTCGCAGGCCCGCGCCAGCGCCGCCGCCCAGCGCCGGCCCATCGAGCTGGCCCCGGGGGAGCGGTACCCGGATGCCACCTGGACCTCGCCGGTGCAGACGGACCCGTTCACCGTGCCCATCGAGGAAAAGGTGGCGCTGCTGCTGGCCGCCAACGAGGCCGCGCTCAAGGTGCAGGGCGCGCGGTTCGTGAACTCGTCGATGTTCTTCCTCAAGGAAGAGAAGACGTTCGCCAACACCGACGGCTCGTACATCGCGCAGACCATCTACCGCTCGTTCCCGCAGCTGAACGTGACCGCGGTGTCGAGCGACATGAGCGACTTCCAGAGCCGGCGCTCCAGCGACATCGCGCCGATGGGGCTGGGCTACGAGCACGTGCGCAACTCGCGCCTGGTGGAGAACGCCCCGCGCTGGGCCGAGGATGCGGTCAAGAAGCTCACGGCCAAGGCGGTGCAGCCGGGGCGCTACGACCTGGTGCTCCTTCCCACGCACCTCTGGCTCACGATCCACGAGTCGATCGCGCACCCCACGGAGCTGGACCGCATCATGGGGTACGAGGCCAACTACGCCGGCACCTCGTTCATCTACCCGATCCGCGACTTCCTGGGCAAGTTTCGCTACGGGCCGGAGTTCATGAACGTGCAGGGCGAGCGCTCCACGCCGGGCGGGCTGTCGACGGTGGCGTACGACGACGAGGGCGTGCGGCCGGACGAGTACCTGATCATCAAGAACGGGGTGGTGAACGACCTGCAGACGACGCGCGAGCAGGCCCCCATGCTGGCTGACTGGTACCGCCAGCAGGGGAAGCCGGTGCGCAGCCACGGCAACTCGTACTCGCAGAGCTGGGCGGACGTGCAGTTCCAGCGCATGCCCAACGTCAACCTGCTGCCGGACACCAGCAAGGACACCTCGGTGGAGGAGCTGGTGTCGGGGATCCAGGACGGCATCCTGATCGACGGCGACGGGTCGTTCTCCATCGACCAGCAGCGCTACAACGCGCAGTTCGGCGGGCAGACCTTCCAGGAGATCAAGAACGGGAGGATCACGGGCCCGCTCAAGGACGTGGCGTACCAGATGAGGACCCCCGAGTTCTGGAACGGGATGGATGCCATCGGCGGGCGCAGCACCTACTTCCTGGGCGGCGCCTTCAACGACGGCAAGGGGCAGCCCTCGCAGTCCAACGCCGTGTCGCACGGCTCCCCCGCGGCTCGGTTCCGCAAGGTCAACGTGATCAACACCGGACGGAAGGCCTAAGCCATGGCGCAGCAGAGCAAATACTTCTCGCGCGAAGAGATGCAGCGCCTGGCGCAGCGGGCGCTGGGCTTCTCCACGGCCGACGAGGCGCGCGTCAACATCCAGAGCGGGGTGCGCGGCAACACCCGCTTCGCCGTGAACCAGATCTCGACCGGCGGCGACGTCTACGACGCCACGCTGACCTTCACCAGCGCGTTCGGCAAAAAGGTGGCGAGCGCGACCACCAACCGCTTCGACGACGAGGCGCTGCGCACGGTGGTGCAGACCAGCGAGCGGCTGGCGCGGCTGGTGCCCGAGGACCCGGAGTACCTGGGCGAGCTGGGGCCGCAGCAGTACCCCACCGCCTCGTCGTTCTCGCAGGCGACGGCCAACCTGACCCCCGAGGCCCGCGCGGCGGCGGTGAACGCCATCACGCGCCCGGCGGCGGCGCGCAACCTGGTGGCGACCGGCTTCCTGGACATGGTGGTGGGCTCGCAGGCGGTGGCCACCAAGAAGGGGCTCTTCGCCTACCAGGCCGGCACCGAGACGAACCTCACCACCACCGTGCGCACGCCGGACGGCACGGGTTCGGGGTGGGCGGGTGTTGGCCAGAACGACTGGAGCAAGGTGGACCCGGCGCAGCTCGCCGACCGCGCCATCCGCAAGGCCGAGCTGTCGCGGAACGCCAAGGCGGTGGAGCCGGGCAAGTGGACGGTCATCCTGGAGCCGACCGCCGTGGCCAACCTGGTGCAGCTCATGACGTTCGCCATGGACGCGCGCTCGGCGGACGAGGGGCGCTCCTTCTTCTCGAAGCAGGGCGGCGGCAACAAGATCGGCGAGAAGTTCCTGGACGCGCGCGTCTCCATCTACTCCGATCCGACAGACCCGCAGATCTTCAGCTCGGCGTTCAATGGCCAGGGGCTCCCCAACCGCCGCATGCAGTGGGTGGAGAACGGCGTGCTGCGGAACCTGCAGTACAGCCGCTTCTGGGCGCAGAAGCAGGGCCGCGAGCCGACGGGCTTCGCGGACGGCTTCTTCATGTCGGGCGGCAACGCGACCATCGACCAGATGATCGCCTCCACGGAGCGCGGGCTGCTCGTGACGCGCCTGTGGTACATCCGTCCGGTGGACCCGCGCACCATCCTGTACACGGGCCTCACCCGCGACGGCACGTTCCTCGTGGAGAACGGCCGCATCACCAGCGCCGTCAAGAACCTGCGCTGGAACGAGTCGCCCGTCTTCATGCTCAACAACATCGAGGCGATGTCCGCCCCGGTGCGCGTGAGCGCCTCCGAGTCGGGCGAGGCGGGCTCGGCCGTCACCGTCCCCGCCATCAAGGCCCGCGACTTCACCTTCACGTCGCTCTCGGACGCGGTGTAGCCGTACGGTCAGAGCAGGAACGGGGCACCCGGCATCGCGCCGGGCGCCCCTTTTTTTGGGCCTCACGCGGAGACGCGGAGGCGCAGAGAGAACCGCAACTGCATGGCTCACACAGAGACACAGAGCCACAGAGAGAACTCCAAGAGGTTTTCTCTGTGGCTTTCTGTTCCTTCTGTGTTCTCTGTGTGAGGCTTCTGCTGTCGTTTCTCTCTCTGCGTCTCCGCGTCTCCGCGTGAGACCCGCTGTTGGTTTGGCTAGACGGTGCCCCGCTCCTTGGCCTCGAGCGCGTCGAACTCATCCACGAGCTCGGCGTCGCTGACGTTGTCCTGCGCGGCGCCGGGTGCGGCGGGCGCGGCGGCGGCGGCGGCGGGCGG
>DASVTZ010000168.1 GCA_036387335.1 Longimicrobium sp. | reverse complement strand
GAGGGGCCGCGAGGAACGAGCGGGGGAGGGGGCCCTCCGCGGTGAGGGCTCCCCGCCGCCCTCGCGGTGTATCAACCCGCCGAAGCAACCCCGAAGCCCAGAGCAGCCGCGCACGATGTCGATCAGCTCCACCGTTGAAGCAAAGCTCCGCCACCTTCCGGCCAGCCCCGGCGTGTACCTGTTCAAGGACGCGGCGGGGGAGATCGTCTATGTGGGCAAGGCGAAGTCGCTGCGCTCCAGGGTGAGATCGTACTTCCAGGCGGGGACCACGCACTCCATCAAAACGCGCGAGCTGGTAAGGCGCGTGGAGGACCTGGAGACGATCGTGGTGGACTCGGAGCCCGAGGCGCTGATCCTGGAGAACAACCTCATCAAGGAGCACAAGCCCCGCTTCAACATCAGCCTGCGCGACGACAAGACGTACCCGTACATCAAGGTGACCGCCGAGCGCTTTCCGCGCGTGTACGTCACGCGGCGGCTGGACAAGGACGGGTCGCGCTACTTCGGGCCGTACACGGACGTGCGGCGGATGCGGCAGTCGCTGGAGTTGGTGAAGAAGCTGTACACCGTGCGCTCGTGCCGCCACGACCTGCCCAGCGCCCGCGTGGACCGGCCCTGCCTGGACCACGCCATGGGGCTGTGCATGGCGCCGTGCGTGGGGCTCCAGTCGCAGGAGGAGTACGCGGCCATGATCGCCGAGATCGTGGACGTGCTCGGCGGGCACACGCGCAGGGCGGCGGCGCGCATCAAGGAGGAGATGGCGGCCGCGGCGGCGGAGATGAACTTCGAGAGGGCAGGGGAGCTGCGCGACGCGCTCCAGCGCATGGAGTCGATGGAGCAGCGCCAGCGCGTGCTGGACATGGCGGGCTCCGACCGGGACGTCGTCGGCTTCGCGCGCGACGGGGCGGAGGGGTGCGGCGTCGTGCTGCAGATCAGGGAAGGGAAGCTGCTCGGCCGCGAAGCCCAGTTCCTCGCCAACCTCACCGACGAGAGCGACGAGGCGGCGCTGGGCGCGTTCGTCACCGCGCTCTACGCCGGGCGCGGGCAGCGCGATCCGGAGGGGATCCCGGGCGAGATCCTCCTGCCCGCGGAGATCGAGGATTGCGAGGTGCTGGCGGAGACGCTGCGCAGGCTGTGCGGCCGCGTGGTGAAGGTGAACACCCCCGAGCGCGGCAAGAAGGTCAGCCTGGTGGAGCTCGCCGCCCAGAACGCGCGCCATCTCCTCGAAGAGCGCAAGCTGATCGGCAACCGCGCGGCGGAACGGGCGCCGGACGCGCTGTACGAGCTCCAGGAGAACCTTCAGCTCCCACAGGTGCCGCGCACCCTCGTCTGCTTCGACATCTCGCACACGCAGGGCACGGAGACGGTGGCATCCGCGGTCTTCTTTGAGAACGGCGAGCCGAACAAGGGCGAGTACCGGAAGTTCCGCATCAAGGGCGACTGGGGGAACGACGACTTCGCCTCGATGCACGAGGTGGTCACGCGCTACTTCGGCCGACGCATCGACGACGGGCGGCCGCTGCCGGACCTGGCGGTGATCGACGGAGGGAAGGGGCAGCTCGGCGCCGCGCTCAAGGCGCTCGCGGAGCTGGGGCTGGACGAGCAGACGGTGATCTCGCTGGCCAAGAAGGAGGAGGAGGTGTTCCTCCCCGGCCGCCCTGATTCGGTCCGCCTGTCGAGGCGCGGCCAGGCGCTGCGGCTCTTGCAGCGGGCGCGCGACGAGGCGCACCGCTTCGCCATCAGCTACAACCGCAAGCTGCGGAGCAAGCGCACCATTCGCTCGGAGCTGTCGGAGATCCCGGGCGTGGGCGCGTCGCGGCAGAAGGCGCTGCTGGCGCGCTTCGGGTCGATGCGGGCGGTGGCGGGCGCGTCGGAGGCGGAGATCGCGGCGCTCCCGGGGTTCGGGCCGGCGCTCGCCAGAAAGGTGCTGGAGCACGTGCGCGGGCGGGCGGCGTAGGGCGCGCTTCGTGCGTTGCCCGCGGGCGCACGTGAGCGAACACCGAACCGGATCTGGAGGGTTGAATGAAGATAGCCGTGCTGATGGGGGGTACGAGCGCCGAACGCGAGGTGTCGCTGGCTTCCGGGCTGGCGGTGGTGAAGGCGCTGCGCGAGAGGGGCCACGAAGTGCGCGCCATCGACACGGCGCGCGGCTACATCCCGCAAGACCAGGAGGGCGGCCTCCTTCCCGAAGGCGTCCACTCCGCGCCGCCCACCGAGCTGGGCTCCACGCTGGAGCTGATGGCGCTCGCGAACGTCCCCGAGCTGCGCGACTCCGACGTCGCCTTCCTGGCGCTCCACGGCGGCACGGGCGAGGACGGCACCATCCAGGCGCTGCTGCAGACGGCGGGGGTGCGGTACACCGGCTCGGGACCCCTGGGCTCCGGGATCGCGATGGACAAGGACATCTCCAAGCGCCTCCTGCGCGACTCGCAGGTGCCGACGCTGCCCTGGCGCGTGGCGCGCGCGCCGGACTTCACCTACGACGCGGACACCATCGAGGACCTGATCGGCTTTCCGCTGATCGTGAAGCCTTCCAAGCAGGGCTCCAGCGTGGGCCTCTTCGTCGTCAACGACCCGGAAGAGCTGGCCAACGCCGTGCGCGAGGCGTCGCAGTTCGACACGGAGGTGATGATCGAGCGCTACGCCAAGGGCCGCGAGCTCACGGTGAGCGTGATCGGCGACCAGGCGCTGCCGCCGGTGGAGATCCGCCCCAAGAAGGGGATCTACGACTACCACTCCAAGTACACGCCCGGCATGACGGAGTACCTCTGCCCGGCGCCGCTGGAGGAGGAGCTCGTGGCGCAGATGCAGGCGTACGCGCTGCGCGCCTTCCGCGTGCTCAAGCTGCGCGGCTACGGGCGGATCGACTTCATCCTGGCCAAGGAGCAGCTCTGGTGCCTCGAGGCCAACACCCTTCCGGGGATGACCGCCACCAGCCTCTTCCCCAAGGCCGCCGCCGCGGCGGGGATGGACTTCGGGGAGCTGTGCGAACGGATCGTAACGGCCGCAGCAGGGTAACTCGATAAAGGGGCGCCTCGCACGGCACCCCGAGCGATCCGGCTCCGCCCCGCGGCACTCCGCCGCGGGGCGGCCGTTCCCACCGCGGCGCCGTTCCCATGGCCTACCGTTCTTCGTACGACTCGCCCTTTCGGAGCTCCGTCACCCCCTGGGTGGCGAAGCTCCTGATCGCGAACACCGCGATCTTCATCGTCGTGCTCCTGCTGGGCAAGACGAGCGCGGGCTCCGTCGTGCTGGACTACCTCGTACTCGACCGGGACCGCCTCCTCACGCGCCCCTGGACGGTGGTCACGTACGCGTTCACGCACGCGGAGGTCCTGCACTACCTCTTCAACATGGTGGGCCTCTTCTTCCTGGGCCCGCCGCTGGAGGACCGTTGGGGCGGCCGCGCCTTCCTGCGCTTCTACCTGGTGGCGGCGCTGGGCGGGGCGATCTTCTCGCTCTTCGTCTCGGGGAGCGTGCTGGGCGCCTCGGCCGCGGTGAACGGCCTGCTGCTGGCCTGGGCGCTGATCTGGCCCGACGCGCAGATCTACCTGTTCGGCGTGATCCCGGTGAAGGTGAAGTACCTCGCGATCGGGTTGGCGGTCATCAGCCTGCTCAACTCCGCCGGCTCGGGCCCCGGCGACGGCGTTGCGCACCTGGCGCACCTGGGCGGCTTCGTGGCGGCCTTCATTTACTTGAAGAGCCCCTGGGCGCCCAGCGAGTGGGGCGAGGTGCCGGCGCGCCCCAGCAAGCGCAAGAAGAAGGAGAACGCGCTGGCGGCGTGGGTGGGGAAGAAGCGCTCCGGCCCGCAGCCGGTCGCCTCCACGCCCGTCACCCCGCACCCCAGCGCCCCCGCCCACCGCGCCGAGCGCGAGCTGCTGGACGACGTGGACCGCATCCTCGACAAGATCTCCGCCCAGGGCCTCGGCTCCCTGACCGACGACGAGCGCAAGCGGCTGGACGAGGTGAGCAGAAGGTACAGGACGAACTGAGGCCCCACCCCCAGCGCCGCTCCGCGGCGCATCCCCCTCCCCCGAAACCGCCCGGGGGAGGGGGTTTGCGCTTGCATCGATCCGTACGATCTGCGAAGGTCACGTTTCTTGCCGCGCACCGCGTATCTTTGCCCAGCGATGCAGGCCCCTCCCTCCAGATCGGAGTCCAGCCATGACACAACCGCGGATCGTCCTCCTTCTGCTCGTCGGGTTCGTGATGGCTTGCGGCGGAGGAGGCGCAACCGCCGGAGATCAGCCGACCGCTAGGGGCGGCGGGCGGGTCCTCACCGCGCAGGAGATGGAGGGACGTGGATATGGCGACCTCTATGAAGCACTCAGCACCCTCCGCGCCGCCTGGGTGCGGGGGCGGCCCACCATCGACGTTACGGGTGAGGCCCTGGCCACCCCGCAGGTGTTCGTCGACGGGGTCCACCGAGGCGACATCGAGTACCTCCGGAAAATCGAAGTCGCCGACGTCGAATCGGTGCAGTATCTACACGCAGCCGAGGCGGTAACCGTACTGCCGCAAATGCGCACCCCCGGCCCGGCCGTCCTGGTGGTGCTGAAGCGTGGGCCGCGTACAGGTGCGGTGTGGCCAGCGGAAGGCGCTCGCTGGCCGCTTCCCATCGCGGTGAAGGAATTCGCCGACCGAGGCCGCTCACGCGAGGAGCCCGGCTCCGCCACCTGAGGCGCTTACGACCCTCCCGCTCGATTCGCGCGATCGCGCAGGCGCCTCTCCAGGACACGATCCGCGTGCGCGGCGGCACACATGATCTTCGCTGCCGTCCGCGTGGCTTACAGCGCGATTCTGGAAGTAAGTCCGCACTGGAAGGATGTTTCACGCGCGCGAGGCCGATTTGAGGGCTGAGGAAGCCCCAAACACGCCTCCGCCGCCATAAGCCGCTACTTCGTATAATACACATTATGTAAACTTAGATCGTGGAGAACCGTGGAGAAGTCGGTTGATTCTCCACTGGGCGCGGATCAGGGGGTTCGATCCCCTGCTCTGGTATGGATGGTTGGAGCGGGACGACGGAAGAGGTCAGGCGAGGGTGGCGAGGATGCGGCGGGCTTCGGCGGCGAGGTCGGCGTCGGAGCCGGTGGTGATGGAGGCGAGGACGTCGCGGGCGGCCGGGACGCCGGTGAGGCCGATCGCCTCGATGGCGCCGAGCTTGAGCGCCTTCGCCTTGCGGCCGCCGAAGAGCTGGCGCCGGTTCACGATGGCCAGCAGCGGCGGCAGCGCTTCCGCCGAGCCCGTGCGGCCCAGCGCGGCGATGGCGCCGAGCTGCAGGTCGTCGTCGGAGCTGTCGTTGAGGAAGCGCGTGAGGAACGGGATCGCCGCCGGGTCCTTGAGCGACGCCAGGCCGTGCAGCGCGGCTCGCCGTACGCCGCGGTCCGCATCCGCCAGGAGGTCCACCAGGATGCGCAACCCGCCGCGGCCGCCCAGCGTCGCGGCGGTGCGCGCGGCATCGGTGCGGACGGTAGCGTCGGCGTGGGCGGCGGCCTCGGCGGTCCAGCGAGCCGCCTGCTCGGCGTCCAACTCCGGGATGATGACGAGCTCCAGGATGGTGCGCGCGCGGGTCGGCGAATCCGCCAGGGCGCGGGTGACGGTCGGGCGCCCTGCCCCCTCGGCGCGGATCAGGCGACGAAAGATCGCCCTGCGCACCTCCGCGTCCGCCGTGCGGAAGAGGTGGCTCTCCAGCAGCGACAACGCATCCCCGCCCAGGAAAAAGAGGACATCGAGGACGCGCTCGCGCTCGCTCCCCACGAACTGGAGGAGGTCGACGACGTGCGGGAGGTTCTCCGCGGTGCCGACGCCGCGCAGCGCCTGCGCCGCGGATTCGCGGAAGAGTCGCGTGCGGTCGGTGCGCTCGGCCTCGGTGGCGAGAGCTTCGAGGAGGGCGACGGCCTGAAAGTGGTCGCCGGCGCGCAGGTGGCGCAGCGCGCTCCGGGCGCAGCTCTCGGCCAGGTCGTCGAACCGCGCCATGTTCTCGGACTCCCGCAGCCGGCGCGGGAGCGTGTCCGAGTCTTCGTCCGCGCGGTCGGAGCTCGCGCGGAAGATGTGGTACATGTCGTTCGCGCCCGGCTCTTCCGAGGCGGGCGGCGGCTCGGGCGGGCCTTTTCCCGCCGCGGGCGTCGGGGCCAGGACCACGTCGTCGTCGATGATCTCGAACGAGGACAGCTCCGAGCCGTCGTCCAGGTCCAGCGTGAAGCCGGAGTTCCAGTCGGGCGTGGGTGCGGCCGCTGTGGCAGGTACCGGCGGCGCATCCTCAACCGTGAGCAGCTCCGGCACCTCTGCAGCGGCGGCCGGCGGTACGTCAACGGCGGGGGGCGGCGCGGCAGACGATGCGGGCGGTGCCTCGATCGTCGGCGCAACGGCTTCCTCAGCCGGCGACGCGGGTACATCGGGCGAGGGCGCCGGCGCGGGCTTGTAGACCTGGCCCGTGGAGGTGCTCACGTAGATGCCGCGCGGGGCGGCGGCGCGGATGGCGCCCACGATCCCTTCGGCACCCAGCTCGGCGGGCGGGCGGGCGGCGGCCGTGAAGAGCGTCGCCAGGTCCTCCTCGCGCACATCGGGGGTGAAGCCGACGAGGCTCACGCGGTGCACGATCAACTGCCCCGCCCCGCGCAGGAACGCAGGCTCCACGGCGCCGACCCGCTCTCCCTTGGAAAGGAAGCCCGTGAACTGCACCTCCAGCACCAGCGAGCGGCGCGACGTCCAGAGCTCGCGCAGCGCCTCGTGGGCGCGCGCGGCGGCCTCGGCGGGCGGGGCCTCGCGGAGGACGGCGGCGCAGAGGGTGCGCAGGAAGCGGACGGCGGGGAGCTCGCTCACGCGGCGGGGGGCGGGAGGGCGGCGGCATCCCCGCGGGCGGAGCGGAGGCGGCCGAAGGCGGAGAGGAAGCGCAGCCGCCAGACGCGCCAGATCGCCTCGCGAAAGATCGCCTTCGACATCTTGCTCTCCCCCAGGTCGCGGTCCACGAACATGATGGGGATCTCGCCGATCCTGAAGCCCAGCTTCCAGGCGCGGAAGCTCATCTCGATCTGGAAGGAGTAGCCGTTGCTCTCCACGCGCGTCAGGTCCAGCGTGGCCAGCACCTCGCGGCGAAAGCACTTGAAGCCGCCCGTCGCGTCGGCCACCGGCAGGCCGGTCACCCAGCGGGCGTAGACGTTGGCGTAGTAGCTGAGGAGGAGGCGCGCGATGGGCCAGTTCACCACCGTCACGCGCCCTTCCAGGTAGCGCGACCCCAGCACCAGGTCGTAGTCCTCGATGGCGCTCAGGAACTGCGGAAGGTGCGCGGGGTCGTGGCTGAAGTCCGCGTCCATCTGCACGAAGACGTCGTAGCCGCGCTCGAGGCCCCAGGCGAAGCCGGCCAGGTACGCCGTCCCCAGCCCCAGCTTGCCTGCGCGGTGGATGACGTGCACGCGCCGCTCCGCCGCGGCGATCTCGTCCGCCATGGCGCCCGTTCCGTCCGGCGATCCGTCGTCCACCACCAGGATCTCCAGCCGCGCGTCGCGCGAGAGGATCGAGGGGACGAGCCGCGGGAGGTTCTCTCTCTCGTTGAACGTGGGGACGATGACGAGGGCGCGCTGCAGCAAGGGCGGAGCGGAGTTGTGCTTGAAACGGCTGGTAGGAGGCGGTACCTTGGCACGGATGTACAACATACGCCCGCCGGAGACCCCCCACAAGTGAAGGTTCTGTTCCTGGTGACGGCCTACGCCCGCCACCCCGACGACGTGATTACCCCCTGGCTCACCGAGACGATCCGGAGGCTGGCGGCGCGCGGCGTGGAGGTGGAGGTCCTCGCCCCGGCGTACCGCGGGCTGGCTTCGCAGACGGTGGACGGGGTGCGCGTGCACCGCTTCCGCTACGCCCCGCGCGCGTGGGAGACGCTGACGCACGACCAGACGGCGCCCGACCGCATCCGCGAGCGGCCCTGGTTCCTGGCGCTGGTGCCCGGCTACGTGGCGGCGGGCTCGCGGGCGGCGGCGCGGCTGGCGCGCGCGGGCGGGTTCGACGTGGTGCACGCCTTCTGGCCGATTCCGCAGGGGGTGCTGGGGCTGGCCGCGAAACGCGCCGCCGGAATCCCCCTCGTCTCCACCTTTTTCGGGGTCGAGCTGACGTGGATGGACCGCCAGTTCCCCTTCCTCGCGCCGATGCTGCGGCGGATCGTGCGCGGCTCCGATGCGGTCACCGCGATATCGACCTACACCGCCGAGCGGCTTCAGCGGGTCGCGCCGGGGGTGCGTACCGAGGTGATCCCCTTCGGCGCGGCGGTGGATGCGGCCCCTTCCCTGCCCCGTCCGCGGCCTCCTGGTTCGCGCCCCGAGCTGCTCTTCATGGGACGCCTGGTGGAGCGAAAGGGCGTGCACCTGCTCCTCGAGGCGTTATCGAGCATCCCTGGGGAGAGCCGTCCCCTCCTCCACATCGTCGGCGACGGGCCGGAGCGCGCGCGGCTGCAGGAGCTCGCCGGTGAGCTGCGGCTGGTGGACGACGTCGTCTTCCACGGCTTCGTCTCGACAGTGGAGAAGGCGGAGCGGCTGGCGGGGTGCGATGCCTTCGTCCTCCCCGCCGTGGTCGATTCCAAGGGCGACACGGAGGGATTGGGCGTGGTGCTGCTGGAGGCGATGACGTACGGCAAGCCCGTGATCGCCAGCGCCGCCGGCGGCATCGTCGACATCGTGCGCGACGGGCGCAACGGTTTCCTCGTCGCGCCCGGCGATGCGGCCGCGCTGGCAACCGCGATCCGCACGTGTGTGGAAAACCCGGAACGCGCGCGGGAGCTGGGCGCGCAGGGCCGGATCAACGTGGAGCAGGGTTTCTCGTGGGACGTGATCGCGGATCGGCTGGCTGCACTTTACACGTCCGTGTGCGCTACACGAATTTAACACTTCCGCGTTTTTAACACTTTGCGCGATACCGGCACACGTGTTCAGACGCACGGATTCTACAACCGTCGTATGTGGTAGGGGCGTGATTCATCACGCCCGTGCTCCGCGCGGGACGACACCTGTGGTCGCAGGCAGGCATCCGTTCAAGGGACAGAGACTGGAGCACACGGGCGACGGGCGCGACGAATCGCAGCCCCTACGGGTTTGTGCGACCCGATGCCCTGGCTGGTTGCTGCGCCTTTGAAAGTGCGCTACTCTAACAGGTTCGGGCTAGACGGCGGTGTGACCACGCCTCCCACAGGGAAAGCTAGAGAGTGAGCGAGATCGAGCGCGGAGCGGAGCCCCGCTATCGCGAGATGCTGGAAAAGGATCGCGAGCGCTGGTGGCAGTCCGAGAACTGGGACAAGTGGGCCGAGCACTACGTCAGCGAGTACCCGCGCGGCCACTTCATCCTGGAGACGCTCCGGCGGTACGCGCCCGAGCTGCGCATCGAGGGCGCGCGCGTGCTGGACGTGGGGTGCGGGGACGCGGGGGTGCTCATCGCCTTCGCGGAGGCGGGGGCGGTGTGCAGCGGGATCGAGCCGGACGCGCGCAGCCTGGAGCGCGGCGCCCTGCGCGCGGAGGAGCACGGCGTGCGGGTGGAGCTGCGCCAGAGCTTCGCCGAGCAGATTCCCTTCGCGGACGGCGCGTTCGACCTGGTGCTGCTGGACAACGTGCTAGAGCACGTGCGCGACCGTGAGCAGACGCTGGCCGAGATCCGGCGTGTGCTGCGTCCCGGCGGCCTCCTCTACCTCGTAACGCCCAAGCCGTTCGCGCTCTACAGCGTGTGGAGCGACCCGCACTACGCGATGACGGGGCTGGTGCTGATGCCGCGCGCCATGCAGGTGTGGTACTTCGAGAAGCTGCGCCGCGGCGGCGAGGGGAACTACGGCGTCGGCGTCATCCCGACGCGCTGGGGGGTGCTCAGGATGCTGCGCCGCCACGGCTTCCGCTCCCTGGTCTCGCCGCGCACGCTGTGGATCCACTACCTGCGCCGCAAGATCGAGGCGCCGGCGGGGCTCTCCACCGGGCTCAAGAGCAGGGTGGGGCGCTGGGTGGCGGCGCGGCCGTGGGTGACGGACACGGGTCCGCTCCGCTGGGCGTGGGACGTGGCGATCGGCTCCAACTTCTTCATCGCGCGGCGCGAGGAGTGAGCGCGCGGATGGGGGTGCTGCACTTCATCTACGACGACCCCGCCAACCCCTGGGTCGGCGGCGGCGGCGCGCACCGGGTGCGGGAGATCTACCGCCGGCTGACGGACCAGGTGGACGCCGTCGTGGTGACCGGCAACTTTCCCGGCGCGCGCGACGAGACGGTGGACGGGGTGCGTTACGCGCGGCTGGGCGCCGCGCGGCCGTACTCGTGGAGCCGCCTCACGTACGCGGCGTCCGCGAGCCGGCTGCTGGCGGCTGGCGGGTACGACGCGGCCATCTTCGACTTCTCGGTGTACACGCCCATCCTCCTCCCGCGCGGACGGCCGGCGGGGCTGGTGGTGCACATGCTCCACGGCCCTACCGCGGGCGACCGCTTCGGCAAGCCGCTGGGGCGCGCGGTCACCGCCGCGGAGAACGCGGGGCTGCGGCAGGCGCGGTGGATCAGCACCACGTCGCGCTGGATGGAGGAGCAGCTGCGCGACATCGTGAGCCCCGAGGCGCGGGTGGTGCGGGTGGGGAGCGGAGTACCGGACGAGTTCACGCGGGTGCAGCGCGCCGAGCGCGACTTCCTCCTCTACTACGGCCGCTTCGATCTGTACCAGAAGGGCATCGACACGGTGCTCGACTCCTTCGCGCGGATCGCGCCGCAGCGCCCCGATCTCCGCCTGGTGCTCGCGGGGCGCGGCAAGGACGAGGGGCGTGTCCGCGAGCTGGCCGCGGGGCTGGGGCTGGGGGAGCGCGTGGAGATCCGCGCCGGCGCAGAGCGCGCGGAGGTGCTGGAGCTGCTCTCCGGCGCCCTCCTGCTGCTGATGCCGTCGCGCGTGGAGGGGCTGCCGATGGTGCCGGCCGAGGCGATGGCGGCGGGAGTGCCGGTCGTCGCGGCCGACGTCGCGGCGGTGGGCGAGGTGGTCGCGCCGCCGGCAGGAGGGGTGCTGGTGCCGCCGGATGACGCCGAAGCGCTCGCCCGCGCCGCGCTCGAACTGCTGGACGATACTCAACGCCGGGCGCGGGTCAGCGCCACCGCGCGCGAGTCTGCCCGGCGCTTCTCGTGGGACAACGTAGCATCCGCTCACCTCGAATTCCTGGAGGCGATCGCCGCGGCGGCGCCTCCCCATGCCCGAGAAATCCGCAGATGAACAAGCCGAGCAGGACGCCCCGCGCCACGCAGCCCCCGCCGAGCAAGCCCGTTGCCGTTGCGCCCGTGGAGGGGCGATTCCCCGGCACCGGGCTGGCGGCCGCGATCTACTTCGGCCTCGCGCTCCTGTACTTCTTCCCCGCCTTCATGCCGGGGAGCGCCATCTTCGGGACGGACTGGCTGGCGGGCGGCTACTTCTTCCACGAGTTCATCTCGCAGAGCTTCTCGCGCGGCGAGATCCCCGCCTGGGTGCCCGAGGTGTACGGCGGGCTTCCCAACTTCGCCAACCCGGGGAGCACCTTCTACCCGTTCCGCTTCCTGGCCGACGCCATCTTCCCCGTCTCCAGGATCTGGCCGGCGCTGTTCGTCATCCAGTTCGGGCTGGCGGGGCTGGGCGCGTACCTCCTGTCGCGCGAGCTGGGACGAGGCGGTGGGTGGCGTTCGTGGCGGGGCTGGCGTTCCAGTTCACCGGCATCCTGATGTCGTGGGTGTTCGCGGGGCACGAGGGGCGGATCATCGTGGGCAGCTTCGCGCCGCTCGCGTTCTACTTCGTGCACATGGGCGTGCGCACGCGCCGGGTGGCGCCGTTCGTCGGGCTGGCGTTCTGCATCTCCTGCTCGCTGCTCAGCTTCCAGCTCCAGACCGCGTACTACCTCCTGATCGCGGTGGCGATCTGGGCCGCGTTCTGCATGTGGCACCTGGGGTCGTTCCAGCGCCGTCCGGTGGCGCTGCGCACGCTGGCGTACGGGGTGCTGGCCATCGCGTTCGCCTTCGTGAGCGCGTCGGTCATCCTCCTCCCGTTCCTGGACTACGTGGATCAGTCGCCGCGCGGCGGCGGCGGGCGCGGGTACGAGTACGCCACCTCGTACGCCTTCCCCCCGCGCGAGATCACCGCGCTGGCGGTTCCGGAGGAGGTGGGGTTCATCGGCACGTACACGGGCACCAACCCGCTGAAGCTGCACACGGAGTACATGGGTGCCACCGTGCTCCTGCTGGTGGCGCTCGGCTTCCGCTACTCGCGGCGCAACCGCTACTTCTGGTTCTTTTTCGGGCTGGCGCTCTTCACCCTGTCCATCGCGTTCGGCGGGCACACGCCCATCTACCGGCTCTGGTACGAGATATTACCGGGGACGAAGAAGTTCCGCGCGCCGTCGGTATCGCTCTTCCTGCTGTCGATGTCGATGGTGGCGATGGCGACCGTCACGCTGGAGGCGCTCGCATCGATGCTGGACGCGCGCAATGCCCGGCGGACGCTGCGGGCCAGCACCGAGCCGGACCCGCAGATGGCGCCCGCCCTGTGGATCATGGCCGGGGTGGTCGGCGTCGGGGTGGTGCTGGGGATCATGGCCTCCTCGCCGGCGCCGGGCGCGCAGGGGCCCGGCCCGGGCGGGCTCGCCTTCCGCTTCGCGCTCTTCGCGGCGGCCATCGCGGGGGTGCTGTGGGCGTGGATGGGCGGGCGGATGGGACGCGCGATCGTCCCCGTGCTCGCCTTCCTGACGGTGCTGGACCTGTGGATCGTGGACCGCAAATTCTTTGAGACGGTGCCGCCGCCGGAGGCGATGTTCGCGGCGGACGACGTGGTGGAGTTCCTGAAGTCGCAGCAGGGCCGCGACCGCGTCTTCGTGCTCCCCGTGCCGCCGGAGGGGGTGTACCGCGGGCAGATCAACAACTACCTGATGCGCTTCAACCTGGATCAGGCCGCCGGCGAGCACGGCAACCAGCTTCAGCGCTGGAACCAGCTTCTGGGCGCCGGCGAGCAGACGTACGTGGACTACCACAACTTCCTGGGCGCGCCCGGCATCCTCCGCGCGAGCAACATCCGCTGGCTGATCGCGGGCGTGGAGCTGCAGGGGATGCGCGAGGCGTACCGCGGCTCCGCGCTCGTGTACGAGAATCCCAACGCCCTTCCCCGCGCCTACCTGGTGCCGCGGGCGGTGAGCGCGCCGGGTGAGTCCGCGCTGCCGCAGATGGAGCGGCCGGACTGGGACGCGGCGGAGGTGGCGTACGTGGACGGCAGCGTCCAGCTCCCGGAAGGTCCTCTGACCAGCACGGTGCAGGTGCAGCGCTACGAGCCGAACCGGGTGGAGGTGTCCACCAGCGCCAACCGCGCCGCGCTCCTGGTGCTGGCCGACAACTGGTACCAGGACTGGAAGGTACGGGTGGACGGCCGCGAGGCGGAGCTGCTGCGCACCAACCACACGCTGCGCGGCGTCGTGGTGCCCGCCGGCGCCCACCGCGTAACCTTTACCTTCGAGCCGGCGGCGCTCTACACCGGCTGGTACCTGTACCTGGCGTGCATGGCGATCTTCGCGGCGTACGGGCTCTACCTGCTGGCGACGCACTTCCGCGGGCGGCGCGCTCGGCCGGCGCCGGCGGAGTGACGATCTCCCCGAAGGTGCGGCGATGGTTGGCGGCGGCGCTGGTACTGGCCGCCGCCGCCTTTATCGTGCGCCGCATCGTGCGCGACATGGACCAGCTGCGCACGTTCGAGTGGACGCTGCGGCCGGGCCTCCTCGTTCTCTCGGTGCTCCTGCTCTCGGTGGTGCTGCTGTGGGGAGTGGTGGTGTGGCGGCTGGTGCTGCGGACTTGCGGGCTGCGGGTGCCGTTCCGGCCGCTGGCGCGCGCGTGGTTCCTCTCCAACCTCAGCCGCTACATCCCGGGCGTGGTGTGGCAGTTCCTGACGCTGGCGCAGCTCGGCCCCGCCGTGGGGCTGACCCCGGCGATCACGGTGATGTCGCTGCTCGTCCAGATGGGCTTCCTCCTCCTCTCCGCCGGGGCCGTGGGCGTCTGGCTCCTCCCGCTGGAGCTGGCCGGGGTGCTCGCCCCCTTCCTCCCCGCGCTGCGCTGGATGGCGCCGCTCACCCTGCTGGCCGTGCACCCGCGCGTGATCGCGGCGGGGCTGCGCGTGGCCGGGCGCGTGACGAAGCGCGAGATGCCGCGGTGGGAGGGAAGCTGGCTCGGCGGGCTGGGGATCCTGCTTCTCTCGGCGCTCTCGTGGTGCCTCTACGGCGGCGCCTTCTACCTCTTCCTGAGCGCCTTCGTCACGCTCCCGCTCTCCGCGCTGGGCGCGGTGACGGCGATGAACGCGCTGGCCTTCATCGTGGGCTACGTGGTGGTGATCGCGCCGGCGGGTGCGGGGTTCAAGGAAGGCGCGCTCGCCCTCCTCCTCGCGGGCCTGGTGCCCCCGGGCGTGGGCGCCGCGCTCGCCGTCGCCGCGCGCCTCTGGACCATCGTCGGCGAAGCGCTCCCTGCCCTCCTCCTCGCGGCCCGCCGCCGTGCTACGGAATAGGTGTCTCACGCGGAGACGCGGAGGCGCAGAGACCCGCAACTGCTTTGGCTCACACAGAGACACAGAGACACAGAGAGAACCGCAACAAAGGATTTCTCTGCGGCTTCTCTATGTGAGGCTTTTCTCCGTCGCGCTCAGGGAGGAGGCCGCTTGCGTGCCACGGTGATGGTATCGTACGCGGCTTCGACGGGGAACTTCACCGTCGCGTTCAGCATGCCGATCAGGCCGGAGAGGCGCTGGAAGACCTGCTGCTTGCGGACGAGCCGCGGGGCGCGCTTCTCGATCCCCTGCATCTCGATGCTCCCCCACTCGCTGAGCACCACGTCGAGCCCGGCGTCGTCGCTCAGGGCGCGCATCCCCTCCGGGTAGATCCGCCAGCAGTCCACCGGCGACTCGTGGTAGTGCCAGCTCACGGGGTTGATGGTGATCACCACCCCGCCCGGCCGGCACACGCGGCTCAGCTCCGGCATCCAGCGCCAGATCTTGCGCACGTGCTCGATCACCTGGGCCGAGAACACGATGTCGTAGCTGTCGTCCGCCACCGGAAACTCGTACTCGGACTTGGCCAGGTACGTGAGCGGCACGTCGGTGCGCGGAAAGGCGTCCAGCGTGTCCCAGCACGCGAACTCCGCCTCCAGCAGCGAGCGATAGGTGGACGGGTGGCGGTCGGGCCCGATCTCCAGGACCCGCGCGCCCGGCGTGAAAAACGACTTCGCGTAGTGCTGGAAGAGACGGGTGCTGTTCTTGTGCATCGGATGGTGTCGGGGCGAAGCGGGTGGCCTGGCTGGATCGTGCGTCAGAATAACCCGCCGCCGTGGAAAAGACGATAGAGGCAACGTTCTTGCTCAGCTCCGTGGACTTCCCTCACCGGAGCTGATTTATGATCGCGCATCTACGATTCGGCGGCTGTGCCCTTCTCCTGGCCGCGGCGGCGTGCAAAGGCGGAACCACTTCCGAGCCGCCCGGACCGCCCGTGGAGGTGCGCGCCGTTGCCGGCGCATCGGCCTCCGCACCGTTCGCTTCCGATGTCGCGGTGCCCCTGACGGCTCGGGTTCTCGACGCGCGAGGGAAAGGAGTTCCCGGCGTGACGGTGGAGTGGTCCGCAAGCAGCGGAACCGTCACCCCTGCCCAGGTCGTATCCGGCGCGGACGGCAGTGTGAGCGCATCGTGGACCCCGGCGACGGCGATCGGGCAATACACCGTCTCGGCCACGGCGGTCACCACGGCGGGTCCGCGCTCCGCCACCTTTTCGGTCGCGGCGCTCGCTCCGCGCGCGCTCCGCTTCGACGGCGTCGACGACTACGTGCAGGTCCCCAACAGTCCCACCATCGCGCCCGGCACGGGCGACTTCACCTGGGAGATCTGGCTGAAGCGCGACCGCACCGGGACGCGTGAAGACGTGATGACGAGAAAGGACGTGTTCGCCGACTCCGAGCACGACGTCGCGATCTACTTCGACGAATTCGACCGGGTGAACGCCTTCGCGAGGGATCACCCGAACTCCAACACGACGATCGTCACCTCCACCGCCCGGGTCGGGACCGACTGGACTCACGTGGCGATCGTCCGCTCCTTTGCGGCTTTCCACCTGTACGTGAACGGCGTGCTGCAGCGGACGGGGTTCGCTTCCTTCATCCTGACGACCAACGGACCGCTCCGCATCGGCGCCAACCGCGTGAACAACACGGGGCCGGACGGGGCGCCGGTCTTTGCGTTCGCGGGCCTGGTGCACGAGGTGCGGGTCTGGAGATCGGCCCGCACCGCCGATCAGATCGCCGAGGCAGCGAGGGGCTGCGTGGCGCGGCAGCAGTTCGGGCTGATCGCGGACTACCGGTTCGACGAAGGGGCGGGAACGATCGTCCGGGACGCCAGCGGGAGCGGGAACGACGGCACGCTGCGCAACGGGCCCACCTGGGTGCCAGGGGCCAACCGCTGCGCGTAGTGGGCCGTCGCTGGCGCGATGAGGGCTGGCGCTGTTACATTATGGATTGGTCCCCTTGTGCGCCCCGCATACTGCGGGGCGCACGCTACGTTTTTACCAAGTGCGACGATGCTGGAAGAGCTCAAGAACAAGCTGGGCGAAGAGATCGAACGGCTCACGCACGAGCTCCAAGTGACGCTGCCGCAGGCGATCAAAAAGGCGGTGGAGCATGGCGACCTCCGGGAGAACTCGGAGTACAAGGCGGCGCTGGAGCGGCAGCAGTTCGTGCAGGCGCGCCTCAACCACCTGACGCGCCGCGCCGGCGAGCTCTCCAAGATCGACATGTCGCAGATCCCCTCGGACCGGATCGGCTTCGGCTCGCGCGTGACCGTCGTTGACATGCGCACCCGCGAGGAGGAGACGTACTCGCTCGTCTTCGGCGACTACATCGACATCGACAGCGGCCAGATCTCGGTGGCGTCGCCGCTCGGGCAGGCGCTGATGGGGAAGAAGAAGGGCGAGACCGTGTCCCTCACCCTTCCGCGCGGCGAGCGCAAGCTCAAGATCAAGTCGATGACCACGCTCGCGCAGATGGCGGAGAGCAAGGAAGACGAGGGCTGAGCCTGGTCTTCGGATGCGCGTGACGGAAGAGGCCCCCGGCGATGTGCCGGGGGCCTTTTTGCGGGCGGAGGGGCCCCCTCCCCCGCTCGTTCCTCGCGGCCCCTCCCCCAAAACAACCTGGGGGAGGGGCGTGCGCGTGCATCTGGCCGCGCCACACGAATCTCGCACCGGCGCGGTTTATCGCGCCCGTGCCTGGCCGGCGCAGGGGCCCACGTTGCAGGGCGCGTCGTCCCGGCGGGCACGGGCAGCCACGTGGGGCAGCCCCTACGTGGGTCGGTGTGCGCAGCGGTGGTCGGAGCGTGGCGGGCGGTGGGCAGACACGCAGGTCTGCCCCTACGGGCAGGGGTGTAAAGGGCGGGCGGCGGAGCAGCGTCAGGCACGGGCGCGATAAATCGCGCCCCTACGGGATCTCTGCGGCGCGCACGGTTGTCTCCCCCTCACCCGCCCTGCGCCCCCGCAGGCGGGGGAGGGGGCCGGGGGGAGGGGGCCCTCCCCTTCTACCGCCGCCGCAGCTGGTGCACCTCGGACCGCAGCGTGGCGATCAGCTCGGCCATGAAGCCGAAACCGAACAGGACCACGCCCACCGTCTCCAGCAGCACCACCAGGGTCAGCAGGGGGCGGAAGCCGAAGGGGGGCATCCAGTTGCCGATGCGGAGGACCACCGTCACCAGGCCCACCAGGATGCCGAGGAGGATCAGCGCGAGGCCGCCGCCGCCAAAGAACTGCATCGGCTTTTCGGTGAACTTCAGGTAGAACCAGACGACGACCAGGTCGCCGACGCCCACCAGCACGCGGCCGCGGCCGGAGTACTTGGCCACCCCCGCGCGGCGCGGAAAGAGCTCGATGTCCATCTCGGACACCGAGTAGCCCTGGTCGTGCGCCAGCACCACGAAGAAGCGGTGCCAGTCGTGGCGCAGCGGGATCTCGCGCAGGATCTCCGTGCGGAACGCCTTCATCGAGTTGAGGTCGCGCGCGGGGACCTGGAAGAGGCGCTGCGACAGGCGGTTGTAGATGCCGCTCACCGCCGCCTTCTCGTAGTTCCCCACCTTGCGCCCGCACACGATGTCCGACCCCGTATCGGCCAGTTGGGCCAGGAAGCGCGGGATCTCCTCCGTGGAGTGCTGCAGGTCCGCGTCGAAGAGGACGAGGTACTCGGCCTCTGCGGCGAGGGCGCCGGTGACCATCGCCTCCGTCTTTCCCTGGTTGCGCCGGTGCCGCAGCACCTTGACGCGCGGAAAGCCGGCGCTCTCGCGCTGGGCGGCGTCGAAGGTGCCGTCGCGCGAGCCGTCGTCCACCAGGATCACCTCGCCGCCCAGCCGGTGCCGCGCGAAGGTCTCACGCAGCTCACGGAAGAGCGCCTCCATGTTCTCCGCCTCGTCGAAGGCGGGCACCAGCACGGCGAAGTCGGTCCGCAGCCGGTCCGGAATCGCCAGCGCGGCGGGCGCGACGGCGTTGGTCACACGCGCTTGCGCATCCGCGCGGACAGGATCCCGAGCTGGTCGCGGTACTTGGCCACGGTGCGGCGGGCGATCTGGATGCCGTCGTCCTTGAGGATGTTGACGATGGCCTGGTCGGTGAGCGGGTGCGCCGGGTCTTCCTCGCCCACCAGCTTCTCGATCTGCGCCTTGATGCCTCGCGCCGACACGTCCTCGCCGCTCGTGGTCGACAGGCCGCTGGAGAAGAAGAACTTCAGCGGAAAGACGCCGCGCGGCGTCTGCACGAACTTCTCGTTGGTCACGCGAGAAACCGTCGACTCGTGCATGTCGATCACCTCGGCCACCTCGCGCAGGGTGAGCGGCTTGAGGTACTGCACGCCCTTGTCGAAGAAGTCGCGCTGCCGGTCGACGATGAAGTTCATCACCTTGAGCATCGTCTGGCGGCGCTGCTCGATCGCCTGGATCATCCAGTTGGCCGAATTCAGCTTGTTGGAGATGAACTCCTTGTTCTCGCCCACGAACTTCTTCTTGTCCTTGGCGATGTCGCGGTAGGTGCGCGACAGCTTCAGACGCGGCAGGCTGGTGTCGTTGAGGAAGACGAGGTACTCGCCCTCGATCTTCTCCACGATGAGGTCCGGGATGATGTAGTTGTCGCCGCCGCTGGCGTACTTCAGGCCCGGCTTGGGGTCCAGCTTCGCCACCTCGTCCGCCGCGTTCTGCACGTCGCGCGGGGTGATGGAGAGCTCCTTGGAGATCTCGCTCCAGCGGTGGTTGATGAGCTGGTCGAAGTACTGATCCACGATGCGGAAGGCCAGGCTCTCCTCCATCCGGCGCCGGATCTCGTCCAGCGGCGGGTCGCCCTCCCCCGTCTCGTGCACCAGCTCCTGCACCACGCTGTCGCGAAGCTGCAGCAGGATGCACTCGCGCAGGTCGCGCGCGGCGATCCCCGGCGGGTCGAAGCCCTGCACCACGCGCAGCATCCCCTCCACTTCCTCGAGGGTGTAGCCCCTGGTGGAGCCCCACTCACCGCTCTCGCGCACGAAGTCGTTGAGCGAATCGACGATGTCGTGCAGCGTGCAGGTGAGGTACCCCTCGTCCGAGATGTTGCCGATGATCTCCTCGCCCAGCAGGAGCTCGCGCTCGGAGAGGCGCAGCAGGGTGAGCTGGTCGTGCAGGTGGTCGCCCAGGTCCTTGGTGTCCACCGACACGGGCTCGTAGTACTCCCGCTCCTCGTACTCCTCGCGGCGGCCGCCGGTCTCGAAGCCGTTCAGGAGGATCTCCTCCCAGTCGATCTCGTCGTCCTCCGT
>DASVTZ010000167.1 GCA_036387335.1 Longimicrobium sp. | reverse complement strand
GAACTCGGGGCGCAGGGCAATCAGCCCGACGTTGGCGGTGTCGCCCTTGTCGCCCGAGCGGGCGTGGGCGAGATGGACGAGCTGGATGCGGGGCATGGGCGTTTAGTGCGTTAGTGCGTTAGTGCGTTAGTGCGTTGCGGGTGTAGCCCTTCATTTGTCATCCTGAGCGAAGCGCCTCTCCGTCCTCGACTCGCGTCCGGCCTCTGGCGCGAAGCGAAGGATCTACTGCGCGTGACGAGGGGCTCGCGGTGTTACCCGCCGTCCTCGTGCCTCGCCGGCTAGATCCTTCGGTCGCCGCAGGAGAGTGGAGTGCAGCGCCGGCCTCTGCGATGCGGCTCCCTCAGGATGACAAAAAAGCGCACTCACGCACTCACGCACTCACGCACTTCAGGAGTGGTAATTCGGCGCCTCACGCGTGATCGTCACGTCGTGCGGGTGCGATTCGCGGAGGCCGCCGCCGGTGATGCGCATGAACTGCGGCTCGGTGCGCAGCGCGTCCAGAGTGCCGCAGCCCAGGTAGCCCATGCCGGAGCGCAGGCCGCCGATGAGCTGGTAGATCGTATCGGCGACGGCGCCCTTGTACTCCACGCGCCCTTCGATGCCCTCGGGGACGAACTTGCGCGCGTCGCCGTGCTCCTGGAAGTAACGGTCCGCCGAGCCCTCCTGCATGGCGCCCAGGCTCCCCATCCCGCGCAGCGTCTTGAAGCGGCGGCCCTCCAGGAGGAACGACTCGCCCGGGCTCTCGTCGGTGCCGGCGAGCATGGAGCCCATCATCACCGTGTGGGCTCCGGCGGCCAGCGCCTTCACCATGTCGCCCGAGTACTTGATCCCGCCATCCGCGATCACGGGCACCTGGCCGGCGGCGCCCTCCACCGCGTCCAGCACGGCGGTGAGCTGCGGCACGCCCACACCCGTCACCACGCGCGTGGTGCAGATGGAGCCGGGGCCCACCCCCACCTTCACCGCGTCCACGCCGCGCTCCACCAGCGCCGCCGCCCCCTCGCGCGTCGCCACGTTCCCGGCGATGATCTGCACGTCCGGGAAGTGCTCGCGCACGCGCGAGACGGCGTCCAGCACGCCGACGGAGTGGCCGTGGGCGGTGTCCACCACCAGCACGTCAACCCCGGCGTCGATCAGGGCGCGGGCGCGCTCCAGGTCCTTTTGAGGGTGCGCGCCGATCGCCGCGCCCACGCGCAGGCGGCCGCGCTCGTCCTTGCAGGCATTGGGGAACTGTGCGCGCTTGCGCACGTCCTTGACGGTGATCAGCCCGCGCAGCATCCCGGCTTCGTCCACCACCGGCAGCTTCTCGATGCGGTGGCGGTGGAGGATGCGCACCGCCTCCTCCAGCGACGTGCCCACGGGGGCGGTGACGAGGCCCTCGCGGGTCATCGCCTCGCCCACCGTGCGGTCCATGTCCGTCTCGAACTGGAGGTCGCGGTTGGTGAGGATGCCCACCAGCAGCCCGCCCTCCTCCACCACAGGCACGCCGCTCACCGAGAAGCGCTCCATCAGCTGCACGGCCTCGCGCAGCGGCGCGCCCGGGGGCACCGTGATGGGCGAAGCGATCATCCCGCTCTCGGAGCGCTTCACCCGGTCGACCTCCTCGGCCTGGCGGGCGACGGTCATGTTCTTGTGGATGATCCCCATCCCGCCCTGCCGCGCCATCGCGATCGCCATGCGGCTCTCGGTAACGGTGTCCATCGCCGCCGACACGAGCGGGATGGTGAGCGAGATGGTGCGGGTCAGCATCGTCCCCACATCCGTCGTGCTCGGGTGCACTTCCGAGCGGCGGGGTACGAGGAGGACGTCGTCGAAGGTCAGCCCCTCCCCCGCGAAGCGGGTGGCGGACGCGGCGGGTCGGTTCATCGGGCCTCCACAATGCAGCGAGCCCGCCGGTCCCGTCTCCGCGGTGCGGAGGGGACGGCGGGCAGTCGGTTCGGTTGCGCGCGGTTCAGGTGTTCCATAGTGAAAGATACGGAGAGGGCCGCCGGGCTGTCAACGCCCCGCGGCCCCCTCCACCACCCGTCAACTGGCGGCACCGTCAGAGGCGTTTCGAACAATACGAACCGTTCCCACGCCAGCGAGGCGAATGGGTACCACATTCCTTGCTCCTTCAAGAATCCGTTTTGTGATCGGGTCGCCTCGCGCTGCGTCGGAGGTGTGCAGTCGGTACGGAAGTACTTCCTCGGAACCGTCCTCCGCCGTTCTCACCGAATAGTCCGCAATCACCGTCAGGGTGCGGGTTCCTGCGACCTTCGGCCTCTCGGCTAAGTCCTCGCTCAGCAGGCGGTCAACCGCGAAGAACAACGCATCGTTCAGGGCC
>DASVTZ010000166.1 GCA_036387335.1 Longimicrobium sp. | reverse complement strand
GGGTGAGGGCCCCTACGCCCCCATCTCGTTGAACCGCGCGATGTACGTGTTCAGCCGCACGGACACCTGCCCCAGCGCCGCCACCGCGCGCTCCACCTCCGCCAGCGTCTCGGCCTGCTCGCGGGCGGCGGTGGCGACGCCGGTGGCGCCGTGGCCGTTGCGGTCGGCGAGCTGGGCGATGGTGGCGATCTCGCCCAGCAGGGCGGCGAGGCGCTGGCGCTGCTCCTCCGCGCGGCCGGCCATGCGCGTGGTGAGCTCGGCCGACTCGCCGGCGGCGGCGGCGATGCGCTGCACGGAGTCGAGCGCGGTGCGCGACAGGTCGCCGACGCCGGAGACGCGCTCGGAACCCGCCTGCATGCGTCCCAGGGCGGCGTGCACCTGGCCGCGGACGGACTCCACCACGTCGCGCGCTTCCAGGGCGGCGCGGGCGCTGCTGTCCGCGAGGTTGCGCACCTCGTCGGCCACCACGGCGAAGCCGCGGCCCTGCTCGCCGGCGCGCGCGGCCTCGATGGCGGCATTGAGGGCGAGGAGGTTGGTCTGGTCCGCGATCTGGCCGATGGAGCCGACCAGCGACGAGATGCGCTCCGAGGCGCGCTCCAGACCCGCCAGCTCCTGCGCCTCCAGGTCCACGAAGTCGCGAAGCTCCACCAGCCGCCCGATCGCCTCCTCGATGGCGCCGCGGTTCTCCACCGCCATGCGCCCCGTGTCGCGGCTGGTGTCCGCGGAGGAGCGGGCGTCGCGCGCCATCTGCTCGGCGGCGGCGGCGAGCTCGGCGGCCACCTCGCGGCCGCGCGCGGTGCGCTCGCCCTGGTCGGCCACCTGCTCGCCCATGGCGGCGGCGTGCTCGGCCACCTCCACCCCGCTGGCGCGCAGCTCGGCCAGGCGACCGCCCAGCTCGCGGAGCTGTCCCTCCACCTCGCCCGCGCTCTGCGTCATGGGGCGCACCAGCGAGTCGAGCTGCAGGGCGAGCGAGACCTGGCGGCCGAAGCGCTCGATCAGCCGCACCTCGCTGGGCCCGTACGCGCGCGGACGGTGGTGCGCGATCTCCAGCACCCCAAGCACGGTGCGCCCGTACTGGAGCGGCTGCAGCACGAGCGAGCGGGCGCCCTCGCCGTCGACGCGCCCATCGCGGCGCAGGTCGGCGACGACGAGGGCCTCGGAGCGCCCGGCGGCCTCCACGTGCAGGTCGCTCGCCTCGGCGAGGGGGCCGCTGCCGTTGGCGGAGGGGTAGATGGGCTCCAGCCCGTTTCCATCGCCCGCGTAGATGCGCAGCCAGCGCCACTCCACCAGCCGCGCCGCCAGCCGCTCGATCTGCTCCAGCGACTCGCGCAGCGTCATCCCGGCGGCGATCACCGCCTCCATCGCCACCACCTTGCGCAGCTCCTCGGACGCGATCGCCTCCACCACCAGGGCGCGCGCCAGGAGGCCGGCGAAGATCACGAACGCCAGGATGAAGGCCCATCCCAGGTGCGTGCCGTACATGGTGAGCGCCGCCGCCACCGCCAGCGCGGCGATGATCCCCAGGAACGCGGAGATCACCTCGTAGCGGAAGATGATCATCCACTCCGCCTGGCTCAGCTTGCCGCGGTACGCCAGCGAGAAGTAGAAGAGCCCGCGGCTCGCCGCGAAGTACGCCAGGAGGAAGGCGACGACGGTGGGGATCCACTCCGCCGAGAGGACGTCGCTGCCGATGCCGGACGGGTACACCTGCTCGCGGATGGAAACGACGGCCGCGAACACCCCCGCGCCGGCCACGGCGGCGAGCGACTCGCGCCCGGCGTTGATCAGCGTGGGCGCCATGTCCTTGCGGCGCAGCGCATCGCCGGCCACGGTGCCCAGGTAGGCGGCGAGGACGGCGGCGGCGGGCTCGCCCATCATCACGAGCGGCGCCACCGGCACCACCGTCATGGTGACGTACGCGAACTTGGAGAGCGGCACCGCGCCCAGCCGCAGCAGCGCCACCGCCACGGTCCCGGCGAGCGCGGCGATCCACCCCGCCATGGTTCGCGGCGGGTAGAACACGGCGACGGCCACGGTGAGCAGCGCGCCCGCGTACAGCACGCCGCGCGCGTAGCCGGCGAGCACGCGGTGCATCACCGAGGGCATCTCCCGCTCCGTGTCCATCTCAGCCCGGGCGCTGGACCGCGGCGCGCAGCCCGCGCACCAGGGGACGCGCGCCCTCCACGCCGGCGCGCCCCAGCAGGTCCACCAGCGCGCTCCCCACCACCACGCCGTCCGCGTTTGCGGCGACGACGGCGGCCTGCTCCGGGGTGGAGATGCCGAAGCCCACCGCCACCGGGACACACGTGGCGGCGCGGACGGCGTCCACCTCGGCGGCCAGACCGGCGGCGAGCGACATCTGCGCCCCCGTCACGCCCGTGCGCGAGACGTAGTACACGAAGCCGCGCGCCGCCGCCGCGATCACCCTGACGCGGGCGGGGAGCGTGGTGGGGGCGATCAGGCGGATCAGGTCGAGCGGCGATGCGGCGAAGGCGGCCTCCAGCTCCGGATCGGCGCCCACGGGGAGGTCCGTCACCAGCACCCCCTGCGCGCCCGCGTGCGCCGCATCCGCCAGGAAGCGCGCGACGCCGTGGCGCAGGATGGGGTTCAGGTACGTGAAGATGACGACCGGCGTGGAGTGCGTGGCGCGGAACTCGGCCAGCCGCTCCAGCGTCCAGCGCAGGTCCACCCCCTGCTCGATCGCCTGGAACGACGACCGCTGGATGGTGGGCCCGTCCGCCAGCGGGTCGCTGAACGGCACGCCCAGCTCGATGACGTCGGCGCCCTCCTCGGCCAGCATGCGCAGGAGGGCTGGAGTGTCCGCGGGTGAGGGGTGGCCGGCGGTGATGTAGGGGATCAGGGCGGCCCGCCCCTGCGCGCGGCAGGCGGCGAAGGCGTCCGCGAGGGTCATTCGGTCAGACGAAATAGTCGCCGACATGGATTCCGTACCGCTCAGGATCGGTGGTCTTGATGATGGATCGCAGCGGCTCGCCCGTGGCGGGGTTCAGCTGCGTGAGGTCGAGCAGGGGCGCCGGGTCGAGCGGTATCCCCATGGAGTCGTGGATGATGCGCACCGTGGGCTGGTGCATGGCATCCGGCCGGGTGCTGGCGGCCACCACCACGGCGAGCTCGTAGCTGTCCAGGATGACCAGCGAGCCCACCGGATAGATGCCCGTCATGCTGATGAACGCCTTCACGATCAGCGGATCGAAGCCGCGCGTCTGGTTGTCGCGCATCTCGCGCAGCACGTGGTCGGCGGGCCAGGGCTGCGCCTGGTAGCTGCGCTTGGTGGTCGCCGCGTCGAAGCCGTCCGCCACCGCCACGATGCGCCCGAAGAGCGAGGGGGTGCGCGGCCTCACCGAGCGTGGGTAGCCCGTCTGGTCGATCTTCATGTGGTGCTCGTACGCCACCAGCATCGCTCGCAGCGGCAGCTCGGCCAGCCCCCGCATCGCGAAGAGGGTGAGGAGCCCCTCCGTGGGGTGCTCCTGCATCACCTTGAACTCGTCGGTGGTCAGGGGGCCGGTCTTGTTGATCAGCTCCCACGGCATCTTCGCCTTGCCCACGTCGTGCAGCAGCGCCCCCAGCCCCAGCTCGTACAGCTGATGCTTGTCGAAGCCCAGCTTCTTCCCCAGCGCCACCGAGAAGATGCACACGTTCACCGAGTGGGTGAAGGTGTACTCGTCGTAGTCGCGCAGCGTGGTGAGGCCGAAGATGGAGCTCTCGTTGGTGAGCACCTGGTCCACGATGGACTGCACCGCGCGCTTCACCGGGCGGATGGAGACGCCCTTGCCCATGCGCAGCGCCGACATCGTCTCGCGCGCGACGGCGACGGTGTGGGCGTAGGCGCGCTTCGCCATCTGACGGGCGTTCTCGTCCGTCTCCGGGTCGCGATCCTGGTCCGGGTGCACGGCCAGGTGCAGGACGGCGCTGCGGGCCAGCCGCTCCGCGAAGTGGCCGAAGCGGTCGTCCGCGTGCGGCTCCGCCATCAGCAGCGACAGGAACGCCGTCCACTCCCCCGCCCCCGCGCCGGGGAACGCCTCCACCGTGCCGATCCCGTGCCGGTGCAGCGCGCGGCCCACGAGCCCGAACGTGGCGTAGCTGGCGAGGTCGATGCGCAGCCGCACGTCGTTGACGAAGAAGAAGTCGCCCACGTAGCGCACGGAGAGCTCGCCCTCCTGGTCCAGCAGGGCGCGCGCGGTGGCGTCCAGCTCGGCCAGGGCGTTGACCACCGCCTGGTTCTCCAGCGGGTAGAGCTGGAGGGCGCGCGTGGCGGACGCCATGGCGAAGAGGAGTTCGCGGCCTCGCTGCTGCACCAAGCGCTCGTCGCCGGAGTGCGCCGCGGTGGAGGTGGCCGGGGCGCTCACTGGCGCATCGTCCGCAGGGCGCGGCCCACCGCGCTCCGCACCACGGGGTCCGCATCGGCGGCGGCGGCGTTGAGCGCCTTCTCGGCGGCGGGGTGGCGGATGCGGCCCAGGCCCAGCGCCGCGCAGGCCCTCGTCTCCCCGGACTCGCGGCGGCCCAGCCAGCTCTTGCCGTTGAGCACGCGGTCCAGCACCGGCACCCCCTCCGCGCCCGCCACGCCGCCGTACGCCTCGAAGAAGGCGATGCGCTCCGAGAGCTCGGAGTCGCGCAGGCGCCTGGAGTCGAGCGCGGCCTCCAGCTTGGGGCGCGCGGGGGCGTAGCGCAGCGTGCCGAGCGCGCGTGCGGCGGCCACGCGCACCTCGCGGTCCACGTCCTCCAGCGCCGCCTCCAGCGCCCCCGCCGACGACGGCGAGCGGATCTCCTGCAGCGCCTCCACCGCCGCCAGCCGCACCGCCGCCTCGGAGCGCGACAGGAGGCGCGTGACCTCACCCGCCGCCGTCTGCACGCGGAGCCGCCCGACGAGCCGCGCGGCGCCAGTCACCAGCGTCGCGTCCGCCTCGGCCAGCAGGCGCACCAGGTGCTCGCGGTTGGCGTCGCCCAGGCGCTCGGCGGCGCTCTGCACGGTGGCGCGCACGCGCTGCGAGCCGCTGCTCTCCGCGGCGCGGACGAGGGGGCCCAGCGCTTCGGGGGGGAAGAAGGAGAGGAGGGTGGAGAGGTCGTCGTCGCGCACCCGTTCGCCGGCCTCTTCCACGGTGCGCACCAGCTCGGCGACGGTGGCGGGCTCGGCGAGCTGGGCGAAGAGGGCGCGCACCCCGCGCAGCACCCCCGGCGCCAGCCGCGCCGTCGTGGCGACGGAGACCATCTCCCCCACCACGTACGCCGCCAGGTCCACCCGCGCCGCGCCCAGCAGCGTGGGAATGGCGTCGCCCAGCACCTCCATCACCTGCTCCTGCCGCGCGTGCGTGCCGTCCTGCAGCCGGTCGAAGAGCGCCGTGAGCACTCCCGTCCACAGGTCGCGCTCCATCTCGGCGCGCACCTCGGCGGCCAGGCGGTTCAGCTCCGTCTGGTCGAGGAAGTAGACCGCCTCGCGGAAGTCGTCGGTGGTGACGGTGGCGCGGGGTGCCTGCTCCGCCTCCGCGCGCGGCGCGGCCACCGTCTTCGTCTCGCCCGAAACCGCATCGGGAAGGTGCACCCCGTCCGGGAGCGCCTCCACGTAGCGGTAGCGGAAGCAGAGCCAGTCCTTCTCCCAGAAGATGGTGAGAAGGTCGTCCACATCCGCGCCGCGCACCTGGTGCGCGTGGGCCAGGATCTCCACGAGCCGCTGGAGCTCTTCCTCCTCGAAGCCGCGGCGCAGCGTGATCTCGCGCACCCCGTCGCGGTAGAGGAGGAAGGCGAGGTTGTCGCGCTCGTCGCTCTGGAAGACGGCGGCGCCGTGCCAGTGCAGCTCGCGCTCCTCAACCGAGAGCGTCAGGTGCGGCATCTGCTCCCAGAGCTGCGCCATGCGCGCGGCGAGCAGCTCCATGAAGCGGTCCAGCGCGGGGCTCTTCCCCTCGTACAGCAGGTGCGCCCGCAGCGCCTTGGAGATCCCCTGCACCACCTCCCTGACTTCCGCGCGCAACGGGTCCGCGGCCATGTGGGCGGCCGAAGATGCGCTGGCGCTGGTCTGGAGGAGTGAATCGGACATGCGGGCGGGGCTTTGGGAAGGATGCAACAGTTTAGCCGCCCGCGGTACGCCGCACAACCTCTTGCAAGCGCGGCAGAAAGACCTCGGACCGAAGGCGACGGGATGTGGGGGGCCGGCGGTTGAAACCGCTGCAACCACCGCGGGAAACCTGCCTTCGCAGGTTCGGGGGCGTGGATCGGTGCGGCGGGGGCGGGTCGGCGCGGGCGCATCGCCGCCGCAACCGGGGGATGAATCCCCCGGCTGGAACCACGGGAAGACCGCTGAAGCGGTCTCGCGCATCGCAGGCATCGGCCCGAGTCCGCGGAGGCGGACATCGCCTGGACCGGCGCTCGTGAAACGGGGCTCCAAAACCGACGCTCCACCCCGGTCCAGCGCACTAACGCACTAACGCACTAACGCACTGCCGTCCCCATCGCCGCCACCTGCGCCACGTCCTTGTCCCCCCGCCCGCTCAGACAGATGACGACAGGCCCCTTGCCGGCCCACTTCGCACCCTCGCGCAGCACGTAGGCGATGGCGTGGGCGGTTTCGAGGGCGGGGATGATGCCTTCGAGTCGCGCGAGGCGGCCGAAGGCGTCGAGGGCCTCCGCGTCCGTGACGGCGGCGTAGGTGGCGCGGCCCTGGTCCTTGAGGGCGGAGTGCTCGGGGCCCACGCCCGGGTAGTCGAGGCCGGCGGAGACGGAGTGCGCGGGGGCGACCTGGCCCGCATCGTCCTGCAGGAGGTAGCTCAGGCAGCCGTGGAGGACGCCCGGCTTGCCCAGGGTCAGCGTGGCGGCATGGCGCTGCGTGTCGAGCCCCTCGCCCGCGGCCTCCACGCCGACCAGCTCCACACCCTCGTCGCCGACGAAGGGGTGGAACATGCCGATGGCGTTGGAGCCGCCACCCACGCACGCCACCACCGCGACCGGGAGGCGGCCCTCGACGGCCAGCATCTGCTCGCGCGTCTCGCGGCCGATGATGCTCTGGAAGTCGCGCACCATGCGCGGATACGGGTCCGGGCCGACGACGGAGCCGATGATGTAGTGCGTGTCGGCAACGTTGGTGACCCAGTCGCGGATCGCCTCGTTGGTGGCGTCCTTGAGGGTGCGCGTGCCGCTGGAGACGGGGCGGACCTCGGCTCCCAGCAGCTTCATCCGGTAGACGTTGAGCGCCTGGCGCTGCACGTCCTCCTCGCCCATGTACACGATGCACCGCAGGCCGAACAGGGCGCAGGCGGTGGCGGTGGCCACCCCGTGCTGCCCCGCCCCGGTCTCGGCGATGATGCGCTCCTTCCCCATCCGCCGCGCCAGCAGCACCTGCCCCAGCGAGTTGTTGATCTTGTGCGCGCCGGTGTGGTTGAGGTCCTCGCGCTTCAGCCACACGTCCGCGCCGGCCGCCTCGCCCAGGCGGCGGGCGCGGTACAGCGGTGTGGGCCGCCCCACGAAGTCGCGCCACAGGGCGTGCAGCTCGTCCCAGAACGCCGGGTCGGCCGCGGCGGCGGCGTACACCTCCTCCAGCTCGTCCAGCGCGGTGATCAGGGTCTCGGGGACGAAGCGTCCGCCGTATTCGCCGAAGCGTCCGGCGCGTTGTTCGCGCGCCACGGGTGCTGCCTGGGACATCAGGACTGCCGGGAATGGGGAATGGGGAATGGGGAATGGGCCGCCTGGATGAACCGGCGCACCGCTTCCCCGTCCTTGAGGCCGGGGGCCGATTCGACTCCCGAGCTCACGTCCACCACGTCGGGGTGGAGGATGGCGGCCGCCTCGGCCACGTTCTCGGGGCGCAGGCCGCCGGCCGCGATCAGGGCGACCCCGTCCGGGACGGCGTCGCGGTGCGCGGCGACCTCGGCCCACGGGAACGATGCGCCGGTGCCGCCGCGGGCCGCGGTGCTGAAGCCGTCCAGGAGGAGCGCGTCCACCGAGCCGGCCCAGCGCGGCGCCTCGGCCGCCAGCTCGGCGCCGGTGCGGGGGCGCAGCGCCTTCCACACCGTCCAGCCGCGGGCCCGGAGCTCCGCCGCCAGCTCCGGCGTCTCGTCGCCGTGAAGCTGCACCACGTCGAGCCCGGCCGCGCGCCCGGCGGCCTCCAGCTCGTCAAGCGAAGCGTCCACAAAGACGCCGACCCTGCGCGCGGGGAGATCGCCAAAAATAACGCGAGCGGCCTCCGGCGTCACCGTGCGGCGGCCGCCGGGCGCGAAAACGGCGCCCAGGTACGCGGCGCCGGCTTCGGCTGCAACCCGCGCGTCCTCGTGGCGCGTCAGGCCGCAGACCTTGACCTCGGGATGCGTCACACCCGCTCCACCTTGGGGCGCCCGGCCAGGGCGGCGGCCGCGGCGCGCAGGTCCTCCTGCCGCATCAGCGACTCGCCCACGAGGATTGCGTCTACACCGGCCGCGCCGAGCCGGTCCACGTCCGAAGCCGCGCGGATCCCGCTCTCCGCCACCAGCGTCACCCCGGCGGGCACCGCGCCGGCCAGCCGCACCGACAGGTCCAGATCGGTGACGAAAGTGTCCAGATCGCGGTTGTTGATCCCCAGCAGGGTAGCGCCGGCGGCAAGGGCGCGCTCCACCTCGTCCGGGTTGTGCGCCTCCACCAGCGCGTCCATCCCCAGCTCGCGGATCTGCGCGTGAAGCTCGCGCAGGAGCTCGTCGTCCAGGATGCGCACGATCAGCAGCACCGCGTCCGCCCCCGCGCCGCGCGCCTCCCACACCTGCAGCGGGTCGATGACGAAGTCCTTGCGGATGACGGGGAGCGCCACCGCGGACGCCACGCTGCGGAGGGCGTCCAGGTCGCCGCCGAAGTACTCGCGGTCGGTGAGCACGGAGACGGCCGCCGCCCCGCCCTGCTGGTACGCGCGGGCGACCTCGGCCGGATCTGCGCCGGGGCGGATCTCGCCGGCGGACGGGGAGCGGCGCTTCACCTCGGCCAGCAGGCGCACCTCGCCGGGACGGCGCAGCGAAGTGGCGAAGCCCCGCGGAGGCGGCGCGTCGGCCGCGCGGGAGCGCAGTTCGGGGGCGGTTCCGGCAAGGCCGCGCAGCTCCTCGCGCTTGGTGGCGACGATGCGGTCCAGGATGTTTGAGATCACGGAAAATTGATTGCTTGCGCTTCGGTTTGCGTTCGGGTATATTGCTTCGGTGCCTGTTCGGATGCAACCCCGATATCAACAGCCGGAGGCGCAATGGCGCTCACGAAGAAGCAGCGGCAGATCCTGGACTACGTCGAATCCTTCGTGGAGACGAACGGGTACTCCCCGAGCTACGAGGAGATTGCGGAGCACTTCCAATACTCCTCGCTGGCGACCGTCCACGAGCATCTCACCAATCTGGAGCAAAAGGGCTTCCTGCGGAAGAACTACAACAAGAGCCGGTCTCTTGAAGTGGTCCGCGCGGACCTGCACGCTCCGGCCATCGAGCTCCCCCTGATGGGCACCGTCGCGGCGGGTCTCCCGCTGGAGGTGACGGACGGCCTGCAGGAGACGGTCACGGTTCCCCACGACATGGTGCGGCGCGGCAACAACTACGTCCTCCGCGTCAAGGGAGACTCCATGATCGACGAGCAGATCCGCGACGGCGACTACATCATCGTCAACTCCCGCCAGACGGCGGACAACGGGGAGATGGTGGTGGCGCTGGTCTCGGATGGGACGGT
Organism: Longimicrobium sp.; assembly: GCA_036387335.1. Taxonomy (NCBI): domain Bacteria; kingdom Pseudomonadati; phylum Gemmatimonadota; class Longimicrobiia; order Longimicrobiales; family Longimicrobiaceae; genus Longimicrobium; species Longimicrobium sp. The sequence continues at coordinate 5,952 of DASVTZ010000166.1, read as the reverse complement.
GGGCGGCTCCGCCACGGTCAAGAAGTTCTACCGGGAGAAGGACGGCAAGGTGCGCCTGCAACCGGCCAACCCCACCATGGAGCCGATGTACTTCCCGGCGGATGCGGTGCAGATCCAGGGGATCGTGGTCGGCGTCATCCGTAAGTACTGATCCCGTGCCGGTCCGTGCCCGCCGCCCGCTCCTCCGCGCCCGTGCGCGGCGGCTGGGCGGGCTGGCCCGGTCCGCGGTGCGGCCCAACCATTCCCTGGGAGCGACGACGATGAAGGACGCGCAGCCGGTACCGTTCGTGGTGGGGCGGATCTCCAAGGAGGGCCGCCGCATGATGGTCCTCGACCCGGCGACCCCCCCGCCGATCCCCGGCCCGTGGGACCTGCGCGCGGTCTTCACGCTGTAGCTCGCGGGATCTGGTGAACGCGCCCCCCCGCCTGGATCTCGGTCCTGGCGGGGGCGTTTTGCGTGTGCCGGGGGATTAGCGCCGGGGGCGTCGCAACGCCGGGGGATAAATCCCCCGGCTGGAACCACGCGAAGACCGCTGAAGCGGTCTCGGGCACAGCGGGCGTTTGCGCGGGGCCGTGCTCCCGTGAGGGCCGCCCCACCCATTTTGTCATCCTGAGCGACGCGCTGCTTAGTCCTCTCCCGTGCTCAGGCCTCTGGCGCGGAGCGAAGGATCTACTGCGCGGGCTAAGAGGCCGGCGGGAGAGGCCGAGAACCACGCGCGCCTCAGCTCTCCAGCGAGACCACTCCGCTCGTGCGAGGTGCCGAAGGCCGCCGCCAGGGGTCGCCCGGAGCCTTTAGGTACGTCGCAAAGATGTAGGGCCAGGGGAGCACGAGCGGAACCAGGACCACGCCGAACATGCAGGAAAAGAGCGTCTCCGAGGTGCCGGCGTCCAGGCGGCCGGCCGACCAGAGCGGGATGCCGAATGCAGCGACCCAGACGCACTTCCACGCGAGCTCGAAGATGAGCAGCGGCATCATCCGGACCGGGTAGCGAAGCCCCAACAGCGACAGGACCGTGAGCGCGCCGAGCATCGACCAGACGACGCCGCGCATGTGCTCCGGCATCTTGGGGCCCAGGATCAGCGGCCAGATCTGGCTGCCCATGCCCACGGCGATGATCAGGTACATCGCGCGCAGCAGGTTGAGCCGCAAAGTGGACAGTTCGTGCATGGTGCGCTCCTTCGCCCCTGCGCCGGGGCGGCTGGTGTGGTGGGTGGTGGTACTCATGAGGCGGGCGGCTCCGAGCCGTCGCTGAACGCGAGCAGGTCGCCCGGCTGGCACTGCAGCGCCTCGCAGATCGCCTCCAGCGTGGAGAAGCGGACCGCGCGCGCTTTGCCGGTCTTGAGGATCGACAGGTTGGCGAGCGTGATCCCGATGCGCTCCGACAGCTCCGTGAGCGTCATCCGGCGCGCGTAGAGCATGTCGTCGAGCTTCACGATGATCGGCATCTCAGACCGTTCCCTGCAGGTCGTCGCGCATGAGGGCGCCCTGCTCGAAGACGCGCGCGAGCACGAAGAGCAGCAGCACCGCGACCCAGGGCGTGAAGGAGAAGCTCCAATCGACGTCGAACGGCTGCTCCCGGGTGGACACGGCGGCCGCGATCACGCCGATCGCGAGGTGCATGAGCTCCATCCCCAGCACCGCCCACGCGATCGTCCGCATCCGCACCGCGTTCTCCGCCACGAACGGATCCGACTGCCCAACCGTGTCCACGATGGCCTGCAGGCGCTTGAGGACGAGGTGCGCGAGCGGAACCGAGGCGATGCCGAGCACCATCACGAGGCGCATCCCCAGGATCAGCGCCGCGCTCTGATTTCTCGGCGGCACACCGAGCGCGGCGACCACGAACGTCTGTGCGACGAGCGTGGCGATCAGCAGCGCCAGGATCAGGAAGCCCAGCAGCAGGTTCAGCACGATCACGATCCGCAGGACTCGCCGGGTGAGTGCCAGGGCATCGGGGTACGGTCGGGGCACGGGACCTTCCTCCGCGTTGAAGTGCGAGACGAGCACATCTCGATTATCAATAACAGGGATATTGATACTCGTCAATACTCTTATCGTAGAGTGGTAAGAAGCTGATCCTAAGATCTGGATTGGGGACAAAACAGATCGCCCCTGCCGCGGACGAGCGCGGCAGGGGCGAAGTGGTTGTGGAAACGAAGCTTAGCGTCGCGAAGCGTCGCGGAGGTGCTGGAGGGCGTCCCAGCCGCGGCCCGCGTCGAGGGCGGCGCCGGCGGAGGCGATGCCATCTTCCAGCGAGGCCGCCTGGCCGGAGACGTAGATGGCGGCGCCGGCGTTGAGGACCACGGCGGCGCGCGCGACGCCCCCCGTCTCGCCGCGCAGCACGGAGACGACGGTGCGGACGTTGTCCTGCGGATCGCCGCCCTCCAGGCCACGCGCGGTGAACGGCTCCCAGCCGAGCGTGGCGGGGTCGAAGGTGCGGCGTGTGACGGCGCCGGCGTTCACCTCCAGGATCTCGGTGGTGCCGATGGGGCTCACCTCGTCGAGGCCCGGCTCACCGTGGACGACCAGCGCGCGCTCGTGGCCCAGTTCCGCCAGCGCGCCCGCGATCAGCTCCAGGAGCGCGGGGTCGGAGACGCCGACCACCTGCCGCCGCGCGCCGGCGGGGTTGGTGACGGGGCCCAGGACGTTCATCAGCGTCGGCATCCCCAGCTCGCGGCGGATGGGGCCCACGTGCTTCATGGCCGGGTGGTGAAGCGGCGCGAACATGAAGACGATCCCGCACTCCTCCAGCACCTGCGCCTCGCGGTCCGGCGGCAGGTCCAGCCGCACGCCGAGCGCCTCCAGCACGTCGGCGCTGCCGCAGCGGGAGGTGAAGGAGCGGTTGCCGTGCTTCGCCACGCGCACCCCCGCCCCCGCCGCCAACAGCGCCGCCGCGGTGGAGATGTTGAAGGTGGTGATCGCGCCGCCGCCCGTGCCGCAGGTGTCCACCAGCCCCGCCGCGTCGGTGGGGACGGGGATCATCGCGCGGCGCAGCGCGCGCACGCCGCCCGCCACCTCGCTCGGGACCGCGCCGCGCACGCGGATGGCGACCAGGAGCGCCGCCATCTGCACGGGGGTGGCGCGCCCCTCCATCACCTCGTTGAAGGCCCGCTCCGCCTCGTCCGCGCTCAGCGGCCGGGTGGCCGCCGCGCGGATCAGCGCCCCCAGGTCGTCCGCGGAGGCCGTGTCCGGTGTCGTCATCCGGCCGCCCGGGACGCGTGCTCCGCCAGCGCGACGCGGGGCGCCGCCAGCCGGAGCCGTTCCACCTCGTAGTCGTGCACCGTATTCGAGCGGAAATGGGTGATGGCGAGCACCCCGGAAGGTGCCTGCGGCACACCAGGTTGGAAGGGATTGTGAATGATGCCGCAGGCGCCGTTCCGTGTCAATCGCGAGTGCGCGCACCTTTCGGCCCACCGCCCGGATGCACGCCGTTGCTTGGGCGCGGTGGCGCGCCGGGGGCGTCCCTTTCATCACTCTTGTGATCCGGCCATTCCGGATGCAACGTTGCGCCCGAGACGGCAGACGTTTCGGGCGCCTGCCGCATGCGCGCCCCGCGTCCGCGGCGCGGAGGTCCAGAATGGGGCAGGAGCGGCTCCGATGATCAACTCGTCCCACCCGATGAACGCGGTATCCGCGGCGCTGGTGCTGTGCATGTCGCCGATCCTCCTGCTGCTGGGGGTCGTGGGCTCGCTGGCGGAGACGGGCGAGATGCGCATCGTGTTCATGGTGATGGCCGCCGCCGGCCTGACCCTGCTGCTGAGCGGCATCCACATGCTGGTGAAGTGGCGCCGCGCCGTCGTCGAGGAGACCGCGCACCAGAACGCCATCCGCGCGGCCGTCGGCTCCCGCCCCGCCGCCCTCGCGCCCCAGACGGTGCCGTCCGCGCCCTCGCGCCCCGGCGACGTCGTACCGACGCCGGTCCCGCCCACGCTCCCATCGGGCGAGCGGGTGCTGGCGCACTGGGTGTACGAGCCGGGCGAATGGGCCTCCTACACCGGCGGTGAGGTGAAGCGGCGCATGGGGGAGTGGATCACGGTCGCCGTCATGGTGATGGTGGTGGGCCTCGTGAGCAGCAGCGGCGGCGGCGAGGAGGGGAGGACGATGATCATGGCCGCGGCGATGGTGGCGGTGATGATCCTGGTGGGCGGGATGATGATGGCCAAGGACGACCACCAGGCGAACGTCTCCGGCCCCGGCGAGGCGATCATCACCCCGACGGCCATCCTGCTCAACGGCCGCTACCACGTGCTGCGCAACGACACCTACAGCTTCCGGGGCGTGCGCTTCGACGAGGCGGCGACGCCCCCGCAACTCGAGTTCACCATCGGCTGGAGCACCCGCTCCGGCCCGTCGAGCGACAACATCCGCATCCCCGTGCCCAAGGGACGCGAGGAGGAGGCGCGGGAAGTGGTCGCCCTCTTCTCCCGCCGCTGAGCCCACGCGTGAGCCCGTCGTCAACGATCTCCGACATACGCTTGACAGCACCGGGCGCGCGGGTAGCTTTCGCCGCGTGAACGCCCCCGACTTCCACCGCATCCGCCTCACCCTCCACTACGACGGGCGCGAGTTCCACGGCTGGCAGGTGCAGCCTGGGCAGCGCACGGTGCAGGGCGAGATCGAGCGCGTCCTCACGCGCCTGCTGGACCGCCCGGCGCAGGTGGTGGGATCCGGCCGCACCGACCGCGGAGTGCACGCCACCGGGCAGGTGGCCGCCTGCGACGTCCCGCTCAAGTGGACGCCGCACGCCCTTCGCCGCGCCCTCAACGCGCTGCTGCCCGGCGACGTGTGGGTGGCCGAGGCCGACTCCGCGCTCCCCGGCTTCCACCCGCGCTACGACGCCGCCGCCCGCTCGTACCTGTACCGCGTGGGGCTCTCGCCCGAGGCCGACTCCCCCTTTCGCTCCCCCTGGTGCTGGCCCCTCGCCCGCCCCGTGGACCTGGGCGCAATGGAGCGCGCGGCTGAGGCCATCGTGGGCGAGCACTCCTTTCTGCGCTTCGCCAAGGCGGGGCAGGAGGAGCGCGGCGACCGCTGTATCGTGAGCGAGGCGCGCTGGGAGCCGTGGGAGGGGGTGGGGCTCAAGTTCCACGTGACCGCCAACCGCTTTCTCCACCACATGGTGCGCTACCTGGTCGGTACGCTGGTGGACATCGGGCTCGCGGAGCGCCCGGAAGGGGACATGGCCGCGCTCCTGGAGCAGCGCGAGGGGCTGGAGACCTCGCCCCCCGCGCCGCCGGAAGGGCTCTTCCTCGCCGCCGTCAGCTATCCACCGAACGCGGGGGCGGAGCGCAGGCCGCGCGGCCCCCGCCTGGTTCCGTCCTAGAAGAAGGCCCATGGCATCCGACCGCTACTCCAATCCGCTGACCGAGCGCTACGCTTCGGCCGAGATGAGCCTGATCTTCTCGCCGCGGTTCAAGTTCGGCACCTGGCGGCGCCTCTGGCTGGCGCTGGCGGAGGCGGAGAAGGAGCTGGGCCTCCCCATTCCCGACGAGGCGATCGCGGCGCTGCGGGCCAACCTGGACAACGTGGACACCAAGCGCGCGGCCGAGCTGGAGCGCGAGCTGCGCCACGACGTGATGGCGCACGTACACCATCTGGGCGAGCAGGCGCCGGCCGCGCGCGCCATCATCCACCTGGGCGCCACCAGCGCGTACGTGGGCGACAATACGGACCTGATCCAGCACCGCGAGGCGCTGAAGCTGGTGCGCGCGCGGCTCGTGGCCACCGTGGCGGCGCTGGCCGAGTTCGCGCGCGAGCACCGGTCGCTGGCGACGCTGGGCTTCACGCATTTCCAGCCGGCGCAGCCCACCACGGTCGGCAAGCGCGCCACGCTCTGGATCCAGGACCTGCTGCTGGACCTGGAGGAGGTGGAGTTCCGCCTGGACACCCTGCGCTTCCGCGGCGTGCGCGGCACCACGGGGACGCAGGCGTCGTTCATGGACCTGTTCGAGGGC
>DASVTZ010000165.1 GCA_036387335.1 Longimicrobium sp. | reverse complement strand
TATCCGGAGATGCTCACCGAGTTCTACCACGGCGGCGAGCCGGTCGCCAAGCTGCGCCCGTTCCTGGAAGGCGAGGGCGCGCCGCACCCCTTCATCCTCTCCATGACCGCCGCCGGGCAGTCCGCGCTCAACATCCGCGGGCTGGACACCGTGGTCATCGAGGACGCGCAGTTCACCACGCTGGTGGAAAAGGGCCGCAGCGTGCTGACGCGCAAGCCGCTGGGGAACAACGAGATCCTGCAGATGGCCGGCCGCGTGCACGGGCGCGTGGAGAACGGCGAGGTGTGGATCCTGAGCGAGCGCGAGATCGACTTCGGCTCGTTGCGCCCCACCGCGCCCAACTTCCAGCTCGCGGGCGACCCCGAGCGCGTGGCGATGACCTGCGCTGACATGGGCGTCCGCGCCGACGAGCTGGACCTTCCCGTCCCGCTGGACCGCATCGCCTACCGCCGCGCGGTGGAGACGCTCACGAAGCGCGGCCTGATCGCCAACAACCGCCTCACGGACTACGGCCGCAAGGTCGAGGTCCTGCCGGTGGATCGCCCCTGGGGCGAGCTTCTGGTGCAGGCGGAGGAGCACATGGTGCCGCTGGTGGCCGCGATGGCCTCCATCGACTCGCTGCACCGCATGCTCCGCCAGCAGGACAACGACATCAGCCGCTACATCGTCCCTGGAAGCGACCACCTGACGGCGTACCGAATCTACCAGGACGCGCTGGTTACCTGCGGCACGCTGGGCCACGTGTACGGCCTTCCGCGGCACGTCTTCGACGAGGAGGCGCTGGCCGCGTGGGCGGACGAGCGCGGCGTGCTGGTGCGGTCGATCGAGGACGCGGCGCTCGCCATCGCCTCCATCTTCCGCTCGCTGGACCTGGAGCTCCCGCGCAACCTTCCGCCGCTCAACCGCGAGCTGGAGCGCGAGTGGCAGGAGCTGCTGGCCAAGGTGATGCCCTTCTCGCTCGTGATCGACGAGGAGACGTCGTGGGGCGAGGAGGTGCGCGTCAGCAAGACGAGCGTGTGCGGCACCTGGGGGCCGGTGGCGGGGGAGATCAACTTCTTCGCGGACCGCATGGGGAAGGCGCGCGGCTCCATCGCGGGGACGCAGCTGCCGTACAAGCTGCTGGTGAAGCACGCCGCCCGCGCCGAGCCGGAAGTCGCCTACGACGCCGCGCACCGCCGCCATCCGCTGCGGCTGCGCAGCTCGGTGGAGTACCACGGCTTCGTCCTGGACTCCGACGACCAGCCGATCGACCGCTTCCCCGAGGCGATGGAGGACGCCTGCCGCCTGGCGCTGGCGGAGGCGGTCGTCAGCGGCGAGGCTTTCCACCGCGACGCCGCCGCCAACCGCGAGGCCCTCCGCCACCTGCGGCAGGTGCACCGCAAGTCGGGCGGCAAGGCGGGGATCAGCGAAGAATCGATGGCGCAGACGATCGCCGCGCAGCTCGCCGAGGTCCGCTCGTACGCCGACTTCCTGGAGACGCCGCTGCGCATCGAGGCCGACTCGCTGGTGGACCCGGCCGAGCGCGAGCGCTGGATGTCGCTCCCCGACCACATCTACCTGGAAGGGCGCGAGTACCCGCTGGACTACGCCTTCGAGGATGGGGAGCCGGTGGTGCGCGCCCGCATCCCCGCCAAGGTCCTCAACTACATCGACGAGGAAGACGTCCCCGAGTTCGACCGCCCGCTGCACTGGACGGTCACCCGCGGCAAGCGCGACGCCATCCGCGCCGCCACCCTCGATGAAGCGCGCGAGGCGATGCTCCGCGAGCGCCCTGAGGACCCGCCCCACCGCCCCAAGCGCAACGGCGCCGAGCGCGCGCCCGGACGCGGTCGCGGCCAGGGCCGTGGACGCGGCCACGCCAGCAGCGACCGCGGACCCCGCTCCGAGCGCGACGCCGGCAGCGAGGAAGAAGGCAGCCGCCGCCGTGGCCAGCGCCACAAGGGCCGCGGCGGCGCCCCCGCCCGCACCGGCGGCGCTCGCAAGGGTCGCAAGGGCGGCCGGCGGCGAGATTGAGCAAAAGGGGGGCTGGCCGGGAGATGATCCGGCGGCCCTCTTCTGTTCTTCCCCGGGCCTGGCCGCTCCGATAACTCCCCCCCAGACCTTTGACATGAGTATTGACTGGAGCAGTATCTCCGTTTAATGTGGCGGCGATAGGATGTCGATTGCGCAATAACGGCCAATATAACTCGTTCATACTCGTCGGCCGTAGTGCGTCCTTTCGCTGACCTGCTTTTCCAGGAGAGCACCCATGATCACACGATTAGGCATCACCCACGTTAAGTGGCTGTTGTGCATCATCCTGGTAGCGGCTGCGTGCACCGAGGCGCACCCCGGTGACGCGCGGGATACACCGCTCGATCCGTCTCCCTCGACCGCCGGGCGCCGTGCCCTGTCCCCGGAGGTGCAGGCTCACACCGGGTTGAGCCACCTTCCAGAGCCAGTAGATCAGGCCGAGCTCGCCGCCCGCCTCAGGAAGCACTATCCCGGCGAACTTCGCGCACAAGGCGTATCCGGCTCGGCACTGCTGGATGTGCATGTCGATGCACAGGGCAACGTTGGTGAGGTCGATATAGTGTCGCGGCCGATTGGGCCGGAGCACCCAACCCACCGCGCCGTGCTTCAGGAGCAAGGCGGCACCCGCGTGCTGGAACTAAATGATCGTCCCGAGTTCGGCGCCGCGGCGCAGGCCGCGTTACGGGAGACGCGCTTCCAGCCAGCGCTCAAAAATGGCAAGGCTGTGCCCTACAAGCTGCGCATGACGGTGCAATTCGATCCGCAAACCCCATGATCCGCGCCTACTTGATGCCCGGGAGGAATCAGATGCAGAAATTACGCACCACACCGGCGCGCTGGATTGCCACCACAGGCGCGCTGCTGCTGATCACCACCGTTGCGGGAGCCCAGGGATTCAGCTGTCTGGATCTCTGCACCGAAACGTTCGGCGACGACATCATCGTCGAGGGAAAGCGTTACGTCCTCACCTCCTGCAGCTCGATATACCACGACGGCCACTACCATACCGACTGCTACTACGTGCGCTGACTCCTACTCGGAAACAAAAACGAGGAGCGCACAGCATTAGGTGCGCTCCTCGTGTTTAGGGGCTGACTTGTAGTCAGGGCGATCGGAAGGAGCGCTCTGCTCCCGATGACGAAATCCGGCCCGCAGCACCCCAGACCGCTTCAGCGGTCTTTGCGTTGTTCCAGCCGGGGGATTCATCCCCCGGCGACCCGGCGACCCGGCGCCCGTGTCCGCCACCGGCGCCGGGCCCCGCAACGCCCCCCGGCGACCAGGCGCCGGTGCCCGCCCCCCCGTAGCCTGCGAAGGCAGGCTTCCCGCGGTTGTTGCAGCGGTTTCAACCGCCGGACCCCCGCCGGCCCAGCCCTACCCATCCCTCAATCGAACATATCCCACGCCGCCCCCAGATCCTGCTTCGAGAACACGCGGAACGCCGTCAGCGTGTTGGTGCGCTCGATTCCCTGCACCTGCGCGATCTCTTCCGTGACGATCTCGGCGATGCGCTGGTACTCGGCCACGCGGACGATGGCGATCAGGTCCCAGTCTCCCGAGACGGAGTAGACCTCGGCGACGCCGTCAATGCCGGCGATGCGGCGGGCGAGGGCGGGAACGTCGCCGGGAACGGCGCGGATCAGGACCACGGCGGCAACCATGCGGATCTCCGTAGGTTCGGGTTTACTGGGCGGGCACCGGCACCGGGCCCGGATCGGCCGGCGCGGAGCTGCGGCGCGGGAGGAGCCAGAGGCCGATGCCGAGCAGCACCGGCGCCAGCAGCAGCGGCAGCGTGGCCGGCCGCTCGCCGTTCAGCAGGAATCGGCGCACCTCCGGCTGCCAGAGGATCAGGACGACGACGCCGTTGTTGACGAAGTGCATCAGCATGCTGGCGAAAATCGAGCGGCCGTGCCACACCACGAGCCCCATCAACACCCCGATCCAAGCCGTGGGCAGAAAGCGAATCGCCGTCTCCTGCGAGAGGTGGAAGGCGCCGAAGACGAGCGCCGAGACCGCCACTGCGCGCAGCATCGGCACCTCGCGCCCCAGCGACTGCAGGAGGACGCCGCGGAAGACCAGCTCCTCGCAAACGGCCGGGGTGAGCGCCACCAGCACGAGCAGCCAGAGCGCGCGCCGGGCGTCGGTCGCCGTCACCAGCTTCTCCAGCCCGCTGAGCGCGGCGGCCGCATCGGGGAAGAACTGGATCTGCAGCCATCCGATCAGCCACCCGAGCGGGATTCCCCCGAGCGCGATCAGCAGCGCCGCGGCCAGCGTGCGCCCGCTCGGCCGGCGCAGGGCCAGGGTGCGGCGCGCGTCGTACGGCCCCAGCGCGGCGAAGGCGACGGCGGGGAGCGCCAGGAGGAGGATCTCCGAGAGGAGCAGCCCCCGCTCCCCCAGGTTGCCCAGCAGCGCGGCGCCCAGGTGGAAGTAGAGGAGCCCCAGCACCGCCACGAAGGCGAACCCCTCAGCTGGAAGGGGAATGCCGCGTGCCTCGCCACGCCACCGCTTCATCCGCTCGCCCAGCCGCCGCGGCGCCGTCCCCGGCCCCGCGCCGAACAGCACGTCCTCGCGCCCGAATGCGCGCGCCGCGAAGACGAGCGCCAGCGCCGCGTACGCCATCGACGCCCCGAACGCGATCAGCGCCGGTCCCAGCCGTGCCGTCCCCGACATCAGGTCGCGGAAGAGGATCGCCACGCCCGCCACCGGCAGCGCCGCGATGAGCGGGCTCGCCTCGATGCCGGGGAGCCCCACCAGCATCACGGGGATGATGACCGCGAGCTGCACCGGCGTCAGCGCGTTCTGCGCCTCCTTGAACGACTGCGAGCGTACCGCGATGCCGAGAAAGAGCGCGGCGAAGAGGACCGCCAGCGGCACCAGCCCGATCAGCACCAGGAGCGCCGAGCCCCACGGCAGCGAGAACTGCAGGTTGGCCGCTTTACCGAAGCGGAACACGCCCGACTGGAAGGTCAGCAGCATGCTCAGCAGGTTGACCACCGCCGCGGTCATCCCCAGCATCGCGACCGCCAGGAACTTCCCCGTCACGATCTCGCGCGGGGGGACGGGCGCGGTCAGGAGCGTTTCCAGCGTGCCGCGCTCCTTTTCGCCCGCGGCCATGTCGATGGCGGGGTAGAAGGCGCCCAGCAGCGTCATCAGCACCAGGATGCCGGGAAGGAAGCGGCCCAGCGCGTACCCCCCCGCCTCCTGCGCCGTCGCCACCGACGAGTCCGCCACCGCCAGCGGCGCCGCGAACCCCGCGGGGAGCCCGCGCGCCTCCAGCCGCCGCGCCAGCAGCGAATCGCCCCACGCGCCCAGCCGGTCCGCCACCATCTGCCCCGCGCGGCGCGAGCGGTCGTCGGACTCGTCGAATAGCACGCGCACGGTGCGCGTAGCCTCGACGTCAGTCGCGGACTCCACCACCACTGCGGCCTGCACGCGCCCCGCCCGCACCGCCGCCCCGTTCGCGTCCGCGGCGGGGACGACGCGGAGCAGGGTGTCGCGCGCCAGGAACTCGCGCACGTCCTCGCCTCCGGCGATGGCGACGGCGGGGGCGCGCTCCTCCAGCTGCCGCTGGCCGAAGAGGGCGAGCTGCTCCAGCGCCACGAAGAGCGCCGGGTACAGCAGGGTGGGGATGACGAGCATCATGAACAGCGTGCGGCGGTCGCGGAGCGTCTCGCGAAGCTCCTTTCGCACCACCGTTCTGACCGTGCGCAGCTTCACGCGGCCTCCCGCACGATGCGCAGAAAGGCGCGCGACAGGCTCGCCTCGCCGCTCCCCCCCACCACCTCGTCCACCGTCCCCTCCGCCACCAGCCGCCCCCCGGCGATGATCCCCACGCGGTCCGCCAGCAGCTCCACCTCGCTCATCTGGTGCGTGGAGAAGACGACGGCGCAGCCGCGGTCGCGCGCATCCTCCACGAAGCGGTAGATGGACTCGCCGCTCAGCACGTCCAGCCCGAGCGTGGGCTCGTCCAGCACCAGCGCGGGAGGGTCGTGCACCACGGCGCGGGCGATGGACACGCGCTGCCGCTGGCCGGTGGAGAGCTTGCCGCACAATCGGTCCGCGAACTCTCCCAGCCCGAACGCCTCCACCACCGCCTCGATGCGCGCCGGGGCCTCCGCAGCCGGCACGCCGTGCAGGTCGGCGAAGTAGCGGAGGAGCTCGCGTGCGGTGAGGCGCGCGTACAGGCCCATCGACGCCGCCAGGAAGCCGAGCCTGCGCCGCACCTCCAGCGGGTGGGTGCGCGCGTCGAACCCCGCGATGCGCGCCGTGCCGGAGGACGGCTCCAGGAGGGTCGCCAGGCAGCGGAGCGCAGTGGTCTTCCCCGCCCCGTTGGCGCCCAGCAGCGCGTACACCTCGCCGCCCGCCACGCGCAGCGAAAGGTCGCGCACTGCATGGAAGTCGCCGTACCGCTTGGTCAGCCGGTGAAGCTCGATCATCGCGCCAGGACGGATGGGAAATGGGGGGACGCGCGCAAGATACGACGGGCCCCTCGGCGCGGGCCAGTGCGGAGGGCGGTTACGTGCTTCGAGGGAGTCCGTTCCACACCATCTCGTGATAGATGGCGTCCATCTCTTCCGGCGTGGGCCGCTCCGATCTCCAGAGCCACCACCGGAGCAGCTCCGCGAGCGCCCCCGCGCAGAAGTGGCTCGCGATGGCCCGCCGCTGTCCCGACTCTCCCGGGGTGAGCAGCGCCAGCCGGCCCGCGATCATCGCTTCCATGTGAGCACGCCCCAGCTCATGCAGCGCGTCGAGCTGGCCGGAAGCGGCGATGGCGGCGATCGGCTCCCTGGCGTGCGCGACGTGCGCAAAGATCTCGGCCACCGGTGCCACGCGCCGCGAATCGGGCGGATCGAGCCTGAGCCGCGCATCCATCCACGCCATCACGGATTCGAAGTGGCTCAGCAGAAGGTCCTGCTTGCCGCGGAAGTGCCCGTAGAAGGTGGCGCGGCCCACGCCAGCCGCATCGAGCACGTCCTGCACCGTGATCGACTCCAGGCTGCGCTCCTGCAGGAGGCGCATCAGCGCGTCGCCCAGCGCGCGGCGGGTGCGCGCCACGCGCCGGTCCACGCGATTCCGAACAGCCGGGCCGGTGTTGTTCATGAACTCCCCTTTCACCCTGCCGCGCGGGCCGAAGCAGCGTAACGTTGCGCGGAACTTCTCCCCAACCAGCGAACCGGAGACAGCCGTGCAGCGCGAAAAACTCAGTGGATGGGCCCTCATCGCGGGGGCGATCGGCGGGGTGGTGACGATGGGCTTCCACCCCTCCGGCGGCGAGCTGATGGCGTCGGGAGACGGAGCGGCCCACCTCGCCCGTGTCGCGCTGCTCACGCACGCGCTCGGCATCGCGTCGTGCCCGGTGTCGCTGGCCGGCGCCGTCGGGCTCTCCCGCCGCATCGCAAAGGGCGGCGCGCCATCACTCCTGCCGCTCGCCGCCTACGCGACGGCCCTGGTGGCGGCGCTCTCCGCGACGGTCAACAGCGGGCTGGTGGGTCCGAAGATCGCCCAGCGGATGATGGAGGCGCAAGGAATGAAGCTGGAGGCACTGAGCGCCCTCTTCCTCTACGCGGGCCTCGCGGCGCGGGCGTTCTCGGGCGTCTTCATCGTCGCCTCGTCCGCCGCGGTGCTGCTCTGGTGCGCGGAAATCCTGGCCCGGAAGAGCTTCCCGCTCTGGCTGGGCGCGGCCGGCGCGGCGGTCAGCACCCTCATCCTTGCCGCGTACCTCTCCGGCCACGTCCGCCTGGACGTGCACGGCTTCGGCCTCCTCCTCTTCGCCCAGTCCGCCTGGTTCATCGCCGCCGGCGCCGTCCTCATCCGCGGCACCCCCAGATAGTCTCACGCGAAGGCGCAAAGACGCAAAGAAAGGATTCTGTCTCTCCTTCGCGTCTTAGCGCCTTTGCGTGACACCCCTGGTTCTCTAAGACAAGACGGAGGCACAGAGTCTTCCTCCGTGCCTCCGTTTTTCCTCTCAGCGTCTCCGCGTCTCCGCGTGAGACCCGCCGTTCCTTAGTTCCTCGGCGCCGCGCGCTGCTGGATCAGCGCCTTGATCTCCGCGGGCGGATCGAACTCCGCCGGGGCGATGGGATCGGTGCTGACCGACTTGATCGTCGTCGTGAGCTCCTGCCCCATCACCTGCGTGACGGTGCGGGTGGGCATCTTGACCCCGCCGAACTCCTTGTAGTCCAGCATGTTGACGGTCGTCTCCATGCGCCCCATCTGCGACTCCTGCCGGGTCTGCATCTGCGACATCAGCCCCGTGGCCACGTCGAAGCAGGAGAAGACGGTGTCCTGCTGGGCCGACACCATGCGCACACGGTAGCAGGGCTGCCCGTTGGCGGTGGAGCGCTCCACGGTGGTCATGGAGGGGAACTGGCTCGAGAGGTTGTAGCTGGCGTCGAAGTCCGCCTGCCGGGCGAGCTGCTCCAACTCCTTGCCGTCCATGAGCTGCGCGCCGGTCATCGGGTTCACGGACCAGCCGCGGGCGCCGTCGAAGCCGCTGCGCATGGAGCCCAGCCCCGGCATCTCCATGGTCATCACCATCTTGTTGGGGCGCGCGAACTTCATGTCCATCGTCATGGTGCCGGTCGGCATCGTCATCTCGGCCACGACGCGGCGGAAGTTCTGCCGGGACGCCGCGCCCTTGCCGATCGCCTCCACGTAGCGGTCGACGATCTGCCTGGCGGAGGGAAGCTCCTGCGCGGCGGCGCCGCGCGCGGAACCGGCGAGCACCAGCGCCGAGAGAGCCAGGGTACGGCCGAAGCTATGCTTCATGGGATTTCCTTCCGTGATTGCGAGTGTGCGCCTACAGGCGCGTGGGCCGGCGGCTGCCGGCACGGTCTGCGGAACGGCTCAGCGCGAGCCGGCCCCCTTCTGTTCGTCGATCCATCGAAGCGCGGCGTCAAGCGCCGGGTCGTGCCCTGCCAGCAACGCCGCGCGGGTGAGCGGCGCCGCCACGTCCGGCACCACGCCGGGCCCTTCCAGCCGGTAGCCGCCGGGCCCCAGGAAGTCCGCCACGGCGTGCACCAGCACGTCGCCGTTGGGGAGCTTCGTGGCCAGCGACGGCAGCGCCTGCCCGGCCGAGGGTGCCCCGAAGACGCGCGCCCGCCCCAGCTTCTGCAGCCCGCCGGCGAAGATCTCGGCGGTGCTGATGGTGAGCGCGTCCGTGAGCACCGCCACCGGCCCGGCGAAGGGGCGCACCGATGCCCCCGCGCGCGTGGAGAGGCGCGGGTTGGCCACGAACTGCAGCCGGTCGCGGCGCGTGATCATGGTACCGATGGTGTCGCGACGCTCGGTGAAGTGCCCCGCCACCCCCATCGCCATCCCGCCCACGCCACCGAAATTGCCGCGCATGTCGATGACGATGCCGGCGGCGCCGCGCATCTCGTTCACCGCGTCGTCGATCTGCGCGGCGATGGCGGGGAACCAGTAGTTGAAGCGAATCACGCCCACCGACGCCCCGCCCGGCGCGCGCACCCGCTCGTGCTCCGCCGCCACCCGGATCGGCGGCAGGTTGCCGAACTTGGTCATCACCCCGGCCGCGGGGCGCAGCACCAGCCGCACGTTCCTCGCGCGTCCGTCCCCGTCCACGAAGCGCGCGGGGAGCGCCGTGCCCACCGGCCCGCTCAGCTCGTGCGCCAGCGCGCTCCAGCCGCGCAGCTCGCGCATCCGCGGGTCCGTGCCCGCGGGGAGCCGCCCGAGGATGCGCAGCACGCCGGCCGCCTCCGTGCGTCCGATCCGCTCCACGATCCACCCGGTGCGCACCCCGGCCTTCGCCGCCGCGCCGCCGGACGACACGCGCGTCACCAGGAAGCGCCCGTCCACCAGGCGCAGCTCCATCCCCGCGTCGCCGTTGGGCGCCTCGCCCGCTTCGGCGGCGCGCGTGAGCCCCGCCTCCACGTCGCCGGGGAGGATGTAGAAGTGCGACTGCCGCAGCCGTCCCAGCATCTCCTGGATGACGCCGCGAAGCTGCGCGTCGCTGGTGGCCGCCGCCGCGCGCGGCCGCAGCTCGGTGCGCACGGCGGGCCAGTCCACGCCGTTGAAGCTGGTGTCGTAGTGGGTGCGGTGGATCGTGGACCAGGCGGAGTCGAACGTCGCGACCCGGGCCGCGGAGCCGGGCGCCTGCGCCTGTGCCCCCGCCGCGGCGAGGAGGGTGGCGGCCAGCGTGTAGATGATCTTCAAGGATGTCCTATGGGATGATGCGGCCGGCGCGCGTCTCAACGTCCGCGGTCCGCCGCCACTGCACGTACGATGTCGTCGATCCCCGGTTTCATGCGCGACGACGGCTGGCCGGTGCCGTTGGCGATGATGGCGAAGATCACCTCGCTCCCGTCCGCCCGGGTCACGTACCCCGCCAGCGAGTCCACGTTGCCGATGTCCCCCGTCTTCGCCCGCACCCGCCCCGGCAGATCCGTGAAGCGCGCCTGCAGCGAGCCCTTGCCGGCGGAAACCGGAAGCGCGTCGCGCACGATCGACTGGCGCGGCGTGCGGCGCACGTAGTCCAGCAGACGCACCAGGGCGCGCGGCGTCACCAGGTTCCCCGCGGATAGGCCGGATGCGTCGCGCAGCACCACGTCCGCCGTGTCGATCCCCACCACGCGGGTCAGGAACTCGCGCTCCACGCGCAGCCCCGCGTCCCAGCTCCCCTCGCCCGCAACCTCGCGCGCCATCGCCTTCAGCAGCTGCTCCGCGAACCAGTTCTGGCTGTTGAGGAGGATCGGCCCGATGGCCTGCGGCAGCGGCGGCGAGCGGTGCTCCGCCAGCACCGCGGCCGTGCGCGATGCGGAGAGCGCCGGATCCGACACCAGGCGCACCGCGTCGTTCGCCACCTCGATTCCCTTCCGCTCCAGCGTTTCGCGGAAGACGGTGCCCGCGTAGTCGGCCGGGTTAGCGACCGCGAAGTGCTCCGTCTGCGGTGCTGTGCCGGCCGGAAAGACGCCGTACGCGCGCACGCCCTTGCCGACGCGGCGCTCGAAGTCCAGCGTGTTGGGTGCCGTGCGCTCGCCCATCATCGCCGTGTTCTCCAGCCACACGTACGATGTCTGCGGCTCCCAGGTGATGCGCGGACGTCCACCCGGCGGCGCGGTCTCGATGCGGAAGTCGATGGAGTTGTCGTTGAAGCCCAGAGCCGAGACGGGCGCGCCGTACCACCAGCGTGTGTCGTACGCCTCCCAGTCGCCGCGCACGTGTTCCGCGTCGAACCAGCTCTCGTCCGCCATTACGGAGCCCGTCACCCGCCGCACTCCCCGCGCGCGCAGCGAGTCCGCCAGCGCCTCCCACACCGCGGTGCGCGAGGGGAAGTAGCGGTCGGAGATCATCGGGTCGCCGCGGCCATAGAGCACCAGGTCGCCCTGCAGCGTGCCGTCCTGCACCGGCCCCGTGCCGTACACCGTGGTGCGGAAGCGGAAGTCGGGCGGCAGGTGGTGCGCCGCCGTCGCGCTCACCACCAGCTTCAGGTTGGAGGCGGGTACGAAGTGCCGCTCCGCCTGCCGCTCGTACAGCACGCGGCCCGTCGCCGCGTCCTGCACCATGATCCCCCAGTGCGCCTGGCGAAGCGCCGGACGCTGCAGGATGGAGTCGATCCGCGCCGCCAGCGCCTGCTGGGAGGTGGCGGCGGGGCGCGGGGGTGCTAGATTCCCGGCGGCGCGTTGCGGCGCGAGAAGTGCCGCCGCCAGAAGAGCCGTCGTGGCCAGCCGGCGCGGCGCGATGCAAGCGAGCAGAGAAGCAGTAGTCACGGCCTGGAGACGATGAACGAGATTCTGTTGGCGGACGACGACGATGCGCTGCGGTCGATGGTGACGGACGTGCTCACCTCGGCCGGCTTCAACGTGCGCGCCGTGGAGAACGGTACCCGCGCCCTGGCCGAGCTCCGCCAGCGCGCGCCCGACCTGGCCGTCCTGGACTACCGCATGGGGACGCCGGACGGCTTCGAGGTGTGCCGCCAGATCAAGGCCGATCCGGGGCTCTCCTGGCTTCCCGTGCTCATCCTGACCGCCGAGCGCAAGATCGAGGACCGGCTGGGCGGCTTCGACGCGGGCGCGGACGACTACCTGGCGAAGCCCTTCGACCCGCGCGAGCTGGTGGCGCGCGCCACGGCCCTCCTGCGCCAGGCCGCGCGCGGCCGCGACCGCAACCCCACCACGGGGCTCCCCGGAGGCGAGGCGCTCTACATTGAGGTCGAGCGGCGGCGGGTGGCGGGGTCGCCGTTCTCCATCTGCTACTTCGACCTCGACCACTTCAAGCCCTTCGCGGACCGCTTCGGCTTCGCGGTGGCCGACGCCGCGATCCGCGAGGTAGGCGCCGCCGTGGCCGCCGCCGGCGACAGTCCCGGCGTCTTCGTGGGGCACGTGGGCGGCGACGACTTCGTCCTCCTCTCCTCCCCCGAAGAGGCCCGCGCCCGCGCCGAGGATGCCCAGCGCCGCTTCTCCGAAGCCCTGATCGCCCATCTGCCGGAGGAGGCGGTGGAGGCCGGCTCGTACTGGGGGCGCGACCGCTACGGCGTGGAGCGCTACTTTCCCGTCACCCGCCTCTCCGCCGCGGTCCTGCGCGTCGACCCCGAGAAGTGGATCTCCCTCGAGCACCTCGGCGAGCGCGTCGCCGAGCTCAAGCGGGACGCCAAGCAGGAGGGCGGTTCCGGGATTGCCGAGGCGGACCTGGTTCCCTGACTGCAAGGCTCACGCGGAGGCGCGGAGACGCGGGAGAGAACAATCCTATCTCCAGCGGAGCACAGCTGTCCGTTTAGGCTCCGCTTTTTCTCTTCCGCGTCTCCGCGCCTCCGCGTGAGGCCAAAACAGAGCCTGCCGCACTCGAATCTAACGGTACCGGCGAAAACGGAAAACGGGCGCGCGACCTCAAAGGGGTCGCGCGCCCGTCTCTGCAAGACGGCTGGAGCGTCAGGCCATCAGCCGCGGTGCCGGCGCCTGTGGCGCGGCGAGGGTGGCGTTCGGAGCGGCGTGCCTCAGCTCGGGGAAGTCGTAGACGATCACCCCCTCCGGCGTCACGTCGCCCATCACGCGGAAGCCGTCCTCCATCGACTGGAGCACCTTTTCGGCACGGGGAAGCGTCCAGCCCAGATCCTGCGCCACCATCGTCACGGTCAGGCGCCCGTTGCGCTGGGCGGCCAGGCGCAGCACGGGAAGCTGAAGGCTCTGCAGGAGCGCTTCGCGGCGGCGCTCACGGGCGTCGTTCGCGGAGCGGCGGAGGAGGTACCCGCCCGCACCCGCCATCATCGCGAACCCCAGCGGCACCACCTCCGTCGCCGCCAGCCCGATGATCAAAAAGAGCGCCGCCATCGCCCAGAGCACCCAGGCGAAGCCGCGCTTGGCCCCGCCGTCGGAGAGCGCCGCGATCTCGGGAGCCGCGGTTTCGCCGCGGGAGCCGGGAGGCGCCACGGGGGCCAGGTAGCCGCCGCGGCCCCACTTGAGCCCGCACTGGGGGCAGATGCGCTCGCCGCCGCGCAGCAGCAGGTAGATGAGCGCCCCGATCCCGCTGGTGACGACGGCGAGCCCTATGAGCACCAGGATGTGCGTGCCGGTGGCGAAGTACGACACGCTTGTGCCGTGGAAGCCGCACCGCGGGCAGACGCGCACCGTATCCAGCCCGTACGACGTGTTGCGTGCCGCGACCGTCATCCCCGGGGCGCGTCCCAACATCGCCCCGCACTGCGAGCAGGAGACGCGTCCCTCGGGGACGCTCGCTCCGCACATTTGACAGGTCATCCTGCGCTCCGGTAAGCCGCTTGCATCCTTGCCCGAGCCCGCGCCCGGAAGGGAACCGGCTTTGATACGACGCAGCGGGCTGAAAGATTCATCCGCCGTCCATCTGTCCCACAGACTCCACCGAGGTGTCCGTGCCCGACTTTCGCAGCATTCTCCGCGCCGCGCTGGCGCTCGCGGCCATCGCCGTACCGGTGCAGGCGCAGTCCCCTAACGTAGTCCTCATCTCCATCGACGGCCTGCGCCCGGACGCCATCGCCGCGTCGGGCGCGCGCAACCTGCAGCGGATGATGCGCGAGGGGGCGTACACGCTGCGCGCGCGCACCATCATGCCCAGCCGCACCCTCCCCTCGCACACCTCCATGCTCACCGGCGTCCCGCCCGAGGTGCACGGGATCAACTGGAACTTCGAGCAGGTGGAGAACGTGGGCACGGTGCGGGTCCCCACCGTCTTCGACCTGGCGCAGGGCGCGGGAAAGACGACGGCGGGGTTCTTTGGGAAGGCCAAGTTCCGCCACCTCCTCCGCCGCGACGCGCCGCGCTTCCGCATGGCGCCGACCGGGAAGGATTTGTGGTCCGCGCCGCGCATCACGCAGGAGGTGCAGGACTACCTCCGCCACCGCCGCCCGAACTTCGTCTTCGTGCACCTGGCGGACCCCGACATCGCGGGGCACTCGCTGGGGTGGATGAGCGCGCCCTACCGCTTCGCCGTCCGCCGCGCCGACGCCGCCGTGGCCCACATCGCCGCCGCCGCCGTCCGCGCCTACGATGGAAACGTAGTGGTGATCGTCACCGCGGACCATGGGGGCCACGGCCGCGACCACGGCACCAACCAGGACGTGGACATGCTGATCCCCTGGATCGCCTGGGGCCGCAACGTCCGCCCCGGCGAGATCACCGCCCCCGTCAGCACTATGGACAGCGCCGCCACCGCCCTCTGGCTCCTCGGCGTCCCCCGCCCCGCCAACTGGACCGGCAAGCCGGTGGAGTCCGCGTTCGCGACTCCAGTCCCGTAATCAGAAGCCGCAGCCCGTTGAAGAGGAGCGCCAACGCTCCTTTTCAGCCCTTGCGTTCCAGTGCGCGAAAGTGTACAGTGTGGACACGCTTCAAAGCACGCTCGGAACACGGCACCCGCAGGCGATCTTGGACGACGAATACCAGCGCAAGGCGGAAACGCGTGACTGAGTGAATCGCGCACGAATCCAGGGCGGGGACGCTGCCCTCGGAATTACCTCAAAGGACATCGGGAGCGACGGAGTGACATATTTCGAGTTCCTGATTCCTAGGCGTCCGATTTCGCTGCACACGCGGAATCGGGAGTACTATCAGGGATGGAAGCGGTTCGTGGCTGGCGAAGCGCACAAAGTCTGGGGAAACCGTCCCGCGATCCGTTCTGGCGACCTCCACCTCCAACTCGTATACCTCAGCCGCAGGAATCCGCCCGATCTGGACAACATCATCAAGCCGATTCAGGACGCGCTGGTGGGGCTGGTAATGCACGATGACAGCCTGGTCGCGGATGTCGAGTGCCATCGGCGTGCGATCAACGGTACATTCTTCGAGCTTCCCCGTCTTCCTCCGCTTCTGCTGCAGGGGTTGATCGGTGGCGCGGAATGTGTCTACGTGAGGTTGAGCGATACGGAACCCCTGGAGGACCTTCTATGAATACTCAGCCGTCGCGAGTGAAGATCTCGGAGATCGCGGCTAAGTATGAGCGAGACGGGTTCGCGGTGATCGTCGAGCCTGACCCGGGCGCGGTGCCGTTCGACCTGGACCGATATCGCCCGGCGCTGCTCGCATCCAAGGGCGACGAGCACCACATCGTGGAGGTGCGCGATTCCGCAACCCGTGTCTCCGTGGATCGCTACCAGGAACTCGCCGAGGAAATCGGGAGGCACCCCGGTTGGCGCTTCTTCCTGGTCACTTGCGACGACTTGGGCCCCGAGGGCGTTCCCGCCTCGAGTCCGCTACTCTCATGGGATGACCTTCGGGAACGATGGAGAGCCGCACCAAGGCTGCTGGAGCTCGGCGCGAACGAGGCGGCGATCGTCTGGCTCTGGGCGATCCTGGAGGGGATGCTCCGGCTCCAGGCGACGCGAGTTTCTCTTCCGATCGAGCGCTTTCCGACTCGCGGGCTTCTCGACCACATGTACTCGCACGGAGAGCTCTCGATGGAGCAGTACGACCGCGCGCTGGAAGTGCTCAGCCTTCGGAACGCCGTCGCCCACGGTTTCGCCGCAGAGGGGGTGGAGAGCGCCGCGGCGCAGATGCTGGACGTAGTCGGTGAGCTCTCCGAGAGATGGAGTCGGCAGAGCGCGGCGGCGTAACGCGATGCAAGTTCGGGCGGTTCTGAGTGCGCGGTTGTATTCTCAGCCGGAGAACGCACCACGGAGTTGCTGGGAGTTGAAGCGCGCTGCGGAGCAGGACGAAACCCGCCACGCGGGGAGAGAATGAGCGTTCAGGAATTGGGAGCCGCACTCCTCAAGCTCCCGAACCAGGAAAGAGCGCGCCTCGCGGAGGTGCTAATCGCCAGCCTGGACGAGGAAAACGAGATCGCAAACGCTTGGGCGGATGAAGCGGAGCGGCGTCTGGCCGAGTTGCGGTCCGGGGATGTCCAGAGTGTACCGGCGGAAGACGTCTTCGCACGGATTCGCGCGCGTACCCAGTGAAGCGCATCGAATTCCCTCAAAAGCCGAGGCCGGGCTCGCTCGCGACGTCGAGTTCTATCGAGAGCGAGGGATGAGGCTCTCGGATGAAATGAGGACCGCGCCCCCACCCTGGGAGCGCGGCCCTCTTCACACCATCCAGCCGAACCGTCAGACCGCCGCCAGCTCCTGCACGTTGTCGAGGTAGTACTCGAGGCCGAGGTGGGTGATCTGTTCCTCGCCCATCAGCCAGCGGAGCGTGTTCTTGAGCTTCATCTGCTGGATGAAGAGGTCGTGCTCCGGGTACAGGCCCTCGGCGGTCATGGGGCTCTTGAGGTAGAACGAGAGCCACTCCTGGATGCCGTGCAGCGAGCTGCGCGAGGCCAGGTCCAGGAAGAGCGCCAGGTCCAGCACGATGGGGGCGGCCAGGATGCTGTCGCGGCAGAGGAAGTCCACCTTGATCTGCATCCGGTAGTCCAGCCAGCCGCGGATGTCGATGTTGTCCCACCCTTCCTTTTCGTCGCCGCGGGGAGGGTAGTAGTTGATCCGCACCTTGTGGTAGAAGTTCTTGTACAGCTCGGGGTAGAGCTCCGGCTGGAGGATGTGCTCCAGCACCGAGAGCTTGCTCTCTTCCTTGGTCTTGAACGACTCCGGGTCGTCCAGCACCTCGCCGTCGCGGTTCCCCAGGATGTTGGTGGAGAACCAGCCGTCCAGCCCCAGCATGCGGGCCTTGAGGGCGGGGGCGAGCACCGTCTTGATGAGCGTCTGCCCCGTCTTGAAGTCCTTGCCGGCCACCGGCACGCCGTTCTGCTGCGCCAGCTCCAGCATCGCCGGGAAGTCGACGGACAGGTTGGGCGCGCCATTGGCGTAGGGGACGCCTTCCATGATCGCCGCGTACGCGTACAGCATGGAGGGCGCGATCTGGTCGTGGTCCTCGTCGATGGCGCGCTCGAAGGCTTCAAGCGACTGGTGGATCTCACCCGGCTTGATGAACACCTCGGTGGAGCCGCACCACACCATCACCAGGCGGTCGCACCCCTTCTCTTCCTTGAAGCGGCGGATGTCCTCGCGCAGGGCGTCGGCCCAGGCGCGCTTGCTCTTGCCGGGCTTGACGTTGATCCCCTCCAGCTTCTTGACGTAGCGCTGGTCGAACGCCGCGGGCATCGGCTTGATCGTCTGGAGGAAGTCCTTGATCGGCTCGATGTGCTCCCACTTGTTGAGCACGCCGGCGTTGAGCGCGCTCTCGTAGGCGTCCTGCGGGAACGGGTCCCAGGCGCCGAAGACGATGTCGTCCAGCCCCGCCAGCGGGACGAAGTCCCTGATCAGCGGGTGGCGGCCCTCGGTGCGCTTCCCCAGGCGGATGGTGCCCATCTGGGTCACCGAGCCGATGGGGCGGCCCAGACCGCGGCGGGCCAGCTCCACGCCGGCGATCAGGGTGGTGGAGACCGCCCCGAGGCCGGGGAGGAGGATCCCGAGGCGCCCCTCGGCGGGGCGCGGCGTGTACTGTTCGGTGCGCACGATATCGCTACCTGTTTGCGGGTGTGGAAGTCCGGTTCGGCGCCGTGGATGCCGGCGCCGCCGGAGTTTGCAGGTGACGGTACACCCAGTAGATGCGGTACATCGCCGTGGCGTTGGTGAGCACGGCCATCGCCCAGATCACGCAGGTCAGCACGAGCCCGTGGCGCCACGACCCGAAGATCATGGTGGAGCCGCCCAGCAGGATGATGCGCTCGGCGCGCTGCATCAGCCCCACCTTGAGGTCGATCCCCAGCCCCTCGGCGCGGGCGCGCGTGTACGACACCATCAGCGAGCCGGCCAGCGCCAGCACCACCACGTATACCATCCAGGGCTCGCCGATGTTGCGGCCGGGCCCAAGGTACAGCGACATCACCCCGATGAAGACCACCACCTCGGCCGCGCGATCGAGCGTGGAATCGTAGAACGAGCCGAACTTGGTGGCGAGCCCGGCGCCGCGCGCGATGGCGCCGTCGACGATGTCCAGCACCCCGCCCAGCAGCACCAGCGCACCCCCCCACTGCATGGCGCCGAGGAAGTACGAGAGCCCGGCCGCGCAGGTGACCAGGAAGCTGATGGTGGTCACCACGTTGGGGTTGACCCCCATGCGGCCGAGCGCACCCATGGGCCGCTCGATGAGCGGCGCGATGAACGGGCGGAGCGCGCTGGGCTGGAACTTCATCAATGCGGCGTGGCTCAGGACGGGAGGATGATGCGGCTCTGCTCGCCGGCCTCGACGCCCTTGGCGATCTCTTCCTGGATGCGGACCATCAGGCGGTCGAAGTTGGCCTGCGCGGAGGCGTAGCTCTGGTACACGGGCGAGACCTGCACCGTGCCGGCGAGCCGCTCGAACTCCTCCTGCTCCGCCTCGGGCGGCTCGTTGCCCTCTTCCATCGCGCGGGCGAAGCCCATCTGCAGCTCGTTGAGCCGGTTGAGGCTGGCCACCAGCTCGCGGTCGTCGGACATCTGCGTGTTGGCGCGCTTGAACGCCTTGTACTGGTCGCTCTGCGCCACCAGGCGGCCGACTTCGCGCGCCTTCTCCCAGATCATTTCCATCCGTGCTGCTCCGTTGAAGTTTCCAGCTCGGCCAGGACGATGCGGTCGCGCCCGGCGAGGTCCTTTTCCACGCGCGGGGCGCCGAAGCCCTCTGCCGCGCGCACCAGCTCCGCCACGGCGGCGCCCTGCCCCGCGCCGATCTCCAGCGCCAGAAGCCCGCCGGGGTTGAGCACCGAGGGCGCGCCGGCCACCAGACGGCGGATCACCTCCAGCCCGTCGTCGCCGGCAAAGAGCGCGGCGGCCGGCTCCCAGTCGCGCACCTCGGTGTCGAGCGAAGCGCGCTCGGCATTGGCGACGTAGGGAGGGTTGGAGACCAGGGCGTCGAAGCGCTCGCCGGCCAGGGGGGCCAGCCCGTCGCCCAGGCGAAACTCCACGGGGGCGGCGGGAGCGGCAAGGGCGTGGTTGGCGCGGGCCGCTTCCAGGGCGCCGGGCTCCACGTCGGTCGCCACCACGCGCTCGAACGGGCCCTCGGTGGCGAGCGCCAGGGCGATGGCGCCGGAGCCCGTCCCCACGTCGGCGGCGGCGAGGCCGGGGCGGGCGGCGGCCCACTCCAGTACGCGCTGAACGAGCTGCTCGGTTTCAGGCCGCGGGATCAGTACGCGCGGATCGACGCGGAGCCGCAGGTCGCGAAAGTGGGCTTCGCCTTCAATGTACTGCAACGGCTCGCGCTTCGCACGCCTCAGCAGCCGCGCCCTGTACTCCGCCAGCTCTTCCGGCTTCAGCGGCCGGTCGAACTGCAGGTAGAGGTCGAGGCGCTTCACGCCGAGCACGCCGGAGAGGAGCAGCTCGCCGTTCAGCCGCGCGTTGTGGAAGCCCTTCTCCCCCAGGTACTCCGCGGTCCACCGCAGGAGCTCCATCACCGTCCAGACTCTGGGAGCGTTCACGCGGCGCGTTCGGACTGCGAGGCGAGCTTGAGGTTGTCCACCAGCTCGCCCACGTCGCCATCGAGGAGCTGCTGGAGGGCGTGCGTGGTGTAGCCGATGCGGTGGTCCGTGACGCGGCTCTGCGGGAAGTTGTAGGTGCGGATCTTGGCGGAGCGGTCGCCGGTGCCCACCTGCGTCTTGCGCTCGCGGGCGCGCTCGGACTCCTGCTCGGCCACGCGCATGTCCAGCAGGCGCGAGCGAAGGACGCCCATCGCCTTGTCCTTGTTCTTGTGCTGGCTCTTCTCGTCCTGGCAGGTCACCACCAGCCCCGTGGGGAGGTGCGTGATGCGGACGGCGGAGTCGGTGGTGTTCACCGACTGCCCACCGGGGCCGGAGGAGCGGTAGACGTCGATCTTGAGCTCGCCCGGATTGATCTGCACGTCCACCTCTTCCGCCTCGGGAAGGACGGCGACGGTGGCGGCGGAGGTGTGGATGCGCCCCTGGTTCTCGGTGGCGGGTACGCGCTGCACGCGGTGCACCCCGCTCTCGTAGCGCAGGTCGCCGTACGCGTGCGGCCCGCGCACCACGAAGATCGCCTCCTTGTACCCGCCCGACCCGCCTTCGGACGCCGAGAGCACCTCGATCTTCCACCCGCGGCGGTCGGCGAAGCGCTGGTACATGCGAAAGAGCTCGCCGGCGAAGAGGGCTGCCTCGTCGCCGCCGGTGCCTGCGCGCACCTCGACGACGGCGTCGCGGTCGTCGAGCGGGTCGCGCGGCATCAGAAGGCGCTTGAGCTCTTCGGAGAGGCGGGCGGTCTGCTCCTCCAGCTCGGCGACTTCGGCGCGGGCCATGGCGGCCATCTCCGCGTCGTCGCCCTCCTCGGCGAGGGCGCGGGCGCCCTGCAGCTCCTCCTCGGCGGCGCGCAGGCGGGCGGCGGTCTCCACCGTCTCGGTGAGCTGCGCGTGCTCGCGGGAGAGGTCGCGCAGGCGCCTGGGGTCCGCGTGGATCGCGGGGTCCGCGAGCTGGTCGGAGAGGTCCTGGTAGCGGCGCTCGACTTCGCGGATGCGGTCGTCCATGGGGCGGTCTTCGAAGGTGCGAGTGCTGGGTTGGGGAACCGGCACTCGCGCGGCTTCGGGGCGGTGCTGTTACGGTCCGGATACTCGGAGAGCCGGGGCTGCTTACCCCGGCTCTCCCTGTTCTGCGTGGGCGCTGCTTACTTCGCCGCCTCGCCGCCCGCGTAGCGCTGCCGGAAGCGCTCGATGCGCCCGGCGGTGTCCATCAGCTTCTGCTTGCCCGTGAAGTACGGGTGGCACTGCGAGCACACTTCCACCGAGATCTCGTCCGTGGTGGAGCGGGTCTGGAAGGTGTTGCCGCACGCGCAGCGCACCTGAGTCGTCTTGTAATTCGGATGGATGTCCGCCTTCATGATGCACCCGCTCCCTGTTCGGGGTACGCCGATCGCCGCTTCCTCCGGACGATCGAAAGCCTTGATAATAGCGGGATTGTGGGCGGAAGGGAAGTGCGGGCCCTCACCCCCGGCTCGTTACACTCGCCTGCCCCCTCTCCCGATAACAGGAGAGGGCTCCGCCCTCGCTGTTATCATGAGAGGGGGCGGAGGTTGGTGCGCGGAGGGCCCCCTCCCTCCGACCCCCTCCCCCGCCTGCGGGGGCGCAGGGCGGGTGAGGGGGAGAAATACGTGTGCGCCGCACAGACCCGGTAGGGGCGCGATTCATCGCGCCCGTGCTCGACACGGCCCCGGCATTCGTTGCCGCACACCGCCACCTCGTAGAATAAATGGAAGGGCTGGCCCCCTGGTTCAGCGTGGATTAATGATCCCCGTGCGAACGCAGGAGCA
>DASVTZ010000164.1 GCA_036387335.1 Longimicrobium sp. | reverse complement strand
ACGACCGGCACGTATACGCGCTGGAGGTGCAAACCGGGCGCATCCTATGGAAGACGCGCATGCCGAGCGGCAACAACGGCATAGCCGTCTGTGGAAGTCGGATCCTGGTCAACTTCCTGGGGCTCGGTGTGCTGGATCGCGATACGGGGCAGCTGCTGGGGACGGGGCTGGAAGGGGAGCAGGACTTCCCGACGACCGGGTTCGCGGTGTCGGGCAACCACGGCTTCGTCTCCGGGCACGCGGCGGCGTACGGGCTGGAATGCCCGGATCGATGACGTTATGGGGAGCTGAAGAGCCGGGCGCGGCGTAGCCTCGCTCGAGTCCTCCGCGGCGACTTGGTTCCGATGGGAAGGGAGCGCGGACCCGCGCGATCCCTCCACCCGCATCCGGCTGGAGGGCGCGTTCGACGCCGTGCGCGCTCCGTAGCACCGTTCCTTACGAGTTCGTGAGCATCCGAGGAAATGGCCTCACGCGAAGACGCGAAGGCGCAAAGAAAGAGGCTCCAGATCCTTCCTTCGCGCCTTTGCGCCTTTGCGTGAGATCCTGATCCTTGATGCACGGGCGCGATGAATCGGCGATGAATCGCGGCCCTACTGGCGCTTGTACATGGTGCCGGCGAAGTACATGCGGTCGGGGTATACGGGGGTGTCCTTGTCGTCGTACGGGAAGGCGATGCCGCGCTGCACCTTGCCGTCGGTGCCGGTGAGCACGAGGGAGTAGCCGGCGACCTCCCACTTGCCGTCGCCGCCGCTCTGGGTGCCGGCTTCGACCACCGACTCGCTCGTGGTGCTCTGGACCGAGGCGACGGCGTCGCGCCGAAAGGTGCCGTCGGGGCGCAGCACGATGGTGTTGGAGGCGGACGCGCTGTTGCCGCCACCCGCATTGAACGACTCCCCGCCCTCGTAGGTGCCCGCCAGCGACTTGCCGTCCTCGAACGGCTTCACCGCGGTGAAGATGCCGCCGTCCCACCCGAAGCCGCCCGCGTCGGCCGCGATGTCGCCTTCGGTCACCTTGTTGTCGGCCCAGGTCACCTTGAGCTTGCCGCCCAACACCTCGTACGTCCCCTGGTTCCCCTTGTGCGCGGCCAGGTCCTCCGCCGAGAAGCCGGACGCCAGGTTCTGGTACACGCGGCCATCCGGCGCGAAGTACCAGACCACCTTCTCCAGCGAGTTGGTGTACGACCAGTAGCGGGTCATGAAGAAGAGCCCCACCGGCTTGCCGTCCACCATCGCGGCGGCGGGGGGATCGTCCGCACCGCCGCCCGCGGACCCGCCGCCGCACGCGGCGAGCGCAAGGATCATCAACAGCGGGGTAAGTCGATGGCGCATGTGTGGCCTTTGGGAAGAGGGTGGGAGCAACCGCGTAATAGTGCACGCGGATGGCCCATTGTCCTAGACCGGTGAAAAGCGCCGTTTAACGTGATTTTCCCGTTGTTCTCCTCTTCCTTGCCCTACCCCTCTGTGTCTCTGTGCGAGCCCGCAGTTAAAAAACCGGCCCGCGGAAAGATTCCGCGGGCCGGCGCTGAAAGGTGTGCGTGCGAGCCGCTACGGACTCGTCTTCGGGGTCGTGGAAGTCGACGTCCTGGGCGTCGTGGTCCTCGTGCCGGTAGGCGACGAAGTCGTGGACGACGTGGTCGTGGTGCTGCTCGCCGACTGCGTATCCATGCAGATCGGCTGCGCCCTCTGCGTCGTCGGGTCCGACGACGACGAGTACACGGGGTCGGTACCGTAGCACGGATCCGGCGGCGGCAGGCACTGGATCTGGACCGACGCGTCGCTGGTGGTGGAGGCGGGGTAGGCGCACGCCCCGCACGGGTCGCAGTAGTACGGGTAGTAGTCCGAGCCCAGCGCGCCGCGCGGCAGCACCCGCATGATCCCCCACAGCCCGCCGTCGAACAGGAACGAGCTCTGGTCGCGGAACAGGTAGTCGCCCAGCACTCCGAAGCGGCCGCCCGCGCCGTTCCGCAGCATCACGTCGAAGTGGTTGGTGGGGCCGTGCATCCCCTGCGCGCCCTTCCACTCCGAGAGCGGGTTGAAGCCCAGGTAGGTCGAGTTCTTGATGTACGGCTGCTCCTCCCAGATGTGCCCGTGCATCTGGAAGACGTGGTTGCGGGCGTGCCCGCCGGGCTGCAGCACCCGCACGCGCACCGGCGTGCCCACCTCCACCTGGAAGAGCGGAGTCTCAGGATCGCCGCCCACCTGCGCGTTCGTCAGCACCTTGCGGAAGTCGAAGGTGCGCGTGGTGGTCAGCGGCGTGTCGGGCGCGTACCCCATCCGGAACCAGAGCGGCTCCGTACGGTAGTTGAAGCCCTTCTGCCCCGTGTCTTCCGCGTCCTCGGACTCGGCCAGGTACTCGATGGGCGAGCCGTTGCCGTAGCGCAGGTTGAGGTCGTCCTGGAAGAGGAGGACGAATTCGCGGAAGCTGGTGCCGTCCGGCATCCAGACGGTGGCCTGCGTGTGCGACGGATACGCCTCCGTCAGGTACTGGCTCTGGCTCGTCCCCTCCTGCCACCAGGAGCCCGGCGGCTCGATGACCAGCGCCCCGATGGCACCCTTGCTGGCGTGCTCGATGGGGTCCGACGAGCTCAGGTTGATGGCGCCGAACTCGCGCGGCGTGGCCAGGATGGTGTTGTCCGGCTGCAGCTCCAGGTCGCCGGCGTACCACTGGTACGTCACGGTGCCGCCGGGCGCCGCCGTCTGCACCGGGTTGAAGCCCACGTTGGTGCCGTCGCTGCGCGTCACGTCGTACGAAACGAGCTGCGCGTGGAGCCCCACGTGTCCCGAGGGGAACACCTGGTTCGCGTTGAAGCGGTCCACGATCATCGGCAGCGTGTTGTAGCCGTCCTTGTCCGGCGGGTTCAACGGCAGCCGGTTGCGCAGCGTCACCTCGATGCACTCACCCGCCACGGCGCGCATCACCAGCGGCTCCACCGGCTGGTTGGGGTCCAGCATGCCGTTGGCGTCCAGCATGTTCGTGTGGGCGTACATGATGGCGAACGGATCGTTGAGCGGCCCGTTGCCCGCCGCGCCGGTGCGCGTGTTGTAGCGCAGCGTTCCCCCGCTGATGGCGCTCGACGCCGCGATGGCGGTCACGTCGAAGTTGCGGATCGGCGCAGACCTGGGGCAGATCCCCCGGAAGTCGCCGATGTTGGCCACGGTGAAGTTGCCGCCCGTGTTGTACGGCATGTCCTGCAGCCCGGTGTTGCCGCGCACGTACGAGCGCAGGATCCCCCAGGTGCCGTTCCACAGGTCGTCGGTGGCCGAGCCCGCGCGGTAAAGGTAGTCCGCCTGCGCCCCCACGAAGTTCTTGGGAAGCGGCGGCAGCACGAACTCGTAGTGCTCCGAGATTCCCATCCCCTGGCTGTTGCGGAAACCCGAGTTCGGGTTGGAGGGCTCGGCAAGCCAGCGCGGCGCCTGCACGCTGAAGTTGTGCCCTTCCTCGTGCGCGCCCACCAGCACGCGGATCTGGATGCGGTCGCCTTCCTTGGCGCGCAGCATGGGCGTGAAGGGGTCGCCCGCCCGCACGTCGCCCGTCAGCGGACGGTAGAAGGCGGGCTGCGAGTTGAAGTTGAAGTCGGCGCGCTTCACGTCGGAGCGGAAGGCGTGCGAGAAGTCGCCGGCCAGCCCCATCGCCTGCGTGTTGGTGCCCGGGTCGCGGACGCGCAGCGCCAGCGGCTCGTTGCGGTAGTTCACCGACATCGTTCCCGGCTCGTTGGCCGAGACCAGCTCCGGGCACGGCGCCGGCTGTCCGCCCGGGCACGCACCCGCCACCGGCGGACGCAGCAGGTCCGGGAGCACCGGGCTCGGCTCGAACTTGCCCGGCGGGTTGATGGCTTCGCGCGGGTGCGGCCCCAGCCCCGTGGCGCTGCTCTGGTACGCCAGCGTGAAGTCGGCCAGCTGCAGGTTGAACTCGCGGTAGCTGCTGTCCGCCACCGCCGTCAGGATGTCCGCCCGCCAGCTGGTGGGCCCGCCGTCGCCGCGCGTGCCGAAGAAGGTGCCGGTCTCGGGATCCCGCCACCGCGAGCCGCGCGGCTCCGTCACCAGGCCGGCGTAGAGGCCCGCCTGCTGGTGCGTGGAGGGGCCGAAGTGGTCGTGGGTGAAGACGGTGCGCAGCGTGCGGTCCTTGCCGCTGGCGTCGCGCACGTCGTCCACGTACCAGCGCTGCACCGTCTCCTGGGCGCCGACCCACTCCCCGCCCGGGCCGGGCCCGAAGAAGGGGTGCGCCCTGGCCACGGGGCAGGTGAAGGTGTTGTCCCGCGGATCGCCCGAGTCGGTGCCGGTGCACGAGTTCTGGCGCCGGATCGCCCGCACGCGCCCCACCGTCTCGCCGGGTGAGAAGGAGCCGTCTTCGTAGTTGAAGCCGTTCGCCGCGCCGTCCGAGGAAGTCACGTCGAACTTCACCAGGTGGATGTGCTGCCCGATCACGTCGGTGGGCGTCGTCACCTGGAAGTCGTCCATCTCGTACTCATCGGGCACCAGGTTCACCAGGCGGTACTCGATGCAGTCGTTGGTGTTGGCGCGGATGAACATCGGCTCCGGCGGGCGCACGCCCGTGCGGAACGAGTCCACGTCCATCCACAGCCCGAACATGCGGTGCTGCGGGTAGTGCCAGCCCGCCTTGTTGTACTTCGCGTCGATCTGGAACGAGGCCGCCTGGTACAGCCGCGGCGTCCCCACGCGCTGCCCGTCGTCGGTCACGCAGGGGTCGGCGTAGGGTGCGCCCGGCGCGCCAGGCTGGCCGTTGGTGATGAAGTTGTCCGATACGATGGAGAGCGTCACCGGGTCCACCCGGAAGGTGGGCTGCAGGCGGCGCGCGTGGAACGCCATGGCGGCGCGCTCCAGCGGGGTGCCGCCCTCGTCCAGCGAGTCGGCCACCATGGTCACGTCGTGCTTGCTGAAGTCCAGGCGGTTGAGCGCCGGGAAGGTGGCCGTGCCCGCGCGCACCACGTGGCGCGGGAGCCCGCCGTCGAAGCGCGTGTCGAGCGGCGGCTTGGGCGGACGGTGCCCCGCGATCCCCGGAACGAAGAAGGGGTAGCCCGGCTCCGCCCTGTTCGGCATGGGCGCCAGCGCGTAGTCCGGCAGCGGCACCAGCCCCGGGATGGGCGTTCCCGCCGCGATCTCGCCGTCCGGCAGCGCGCGCGCGCCGGGCGCGGGGCGGCCGTTGGCGTCCAGCGCCGTGCCCGCCTCAAAGGTGTCGTGCACGCGCCACAGCCCCCACATCCCCTGCGCGAAGTGCGGGTAGAAGTGGCAGTGGAAGATGGCGTCGCCCGGGGTCTTGTTGCGGTTGGAGCTCCCGTCGTACGTCATCTCGTACGTGAACCCGGCGCCCGGCCCGATGGCCTGGCTGTCCAGGTAGCTCGACCCGTCGGAGTTGGGCGTGTGCAGCCACTGGTGGGCGTGCAGGTGGAAGATGTGGTGCTCCTTGGGACCCGCGTGCAGGTTGCGGATCTTGAGGTGGTCGTTCATGTAGCTGTGGTACACGTTGGACGGGTCGTCCGGGAAGAGCGCCTTGGTGGCCTTCGCCCCGGGGTCCGCCACGCCGTCGCCGTTGCCGTCGAAGTCGGCCGGCACGTCCACCACCATCGCCGGGTCGCCCACGGCCCACGACGACAAAAAGAACTCCTCGAGCTTGCACTCGCTGCAGTCCCTCATCGGCCCCACGCCCATCCGGTTGGCGATCACCTCGCTGCCGATGCCGCCGGTGCCGTAGTTGATGGCGAAGGCGTCGCGGCCGGAGTGCAGCGTGTGCTCGAACTGACGGTCCTCGTAGAGCCGGTCGAACGCCTGCACGATCCCCGCTTCGTCGTGAAAGATCACCGTGACTTCGCGGAACGGCTTCTCGCGGTCGCGGTTCACCACCACCTGCGGGTAGGTGCCCGTGGGAAGGCGCCCCTTGTTGGGCCCCGTGATGATGGCCGTGAGGTCCGCGTGCTGGATCTGCCCGTTGACCGCCATCTTGAGGATGGGGCGCCCCGCCATCGGGTGCCCCGGGGGGTACACCGCGTCGTAGTCGATCACCGGCTGCCCGCCCGGCGTGGTGCGCGGCTGCCCGTACTGGTCGCGCGCGGTGGCCAGGCGCATGTCGGCCGCCGTCACCTGGCTGCGGTACCACTCGGCGCCGGGCGGCTCCACGTTCACGGCCCCGAAGAGCCCTTTGTTGATGGTGCCGCCGTCGCCGTCGCCGCCCGTGGTCTGGGCGGTGCTGTAGAGGAGGAAGGTCCCCTCCTTCTCGGCGAAGAGCTGGTACTTGGCCGAGCTCCCGGGCTCCACCAGGCTGGTGGGGTTCTGCCCCACGTTGGAGCCGTCGTCCTGGATCCCGTTCACGAGCTGCATCCCCACCACGTGCACCGATGCGGCGCGCGTGCCCGGCTGGTTGCTGCCGGGGGTGGGGGAGAGGAGGTTGGTGAAGCTGACCACCAGGCAGTCGCCCTGGTTGACGCGCAGGGTGAGCGGGCGGGGCCGCTTTCCGGGGCGGAGCCGGACGTTGCCGGGCGAGAGCGAGGTGCCGCTGATGGGCACCACGTCGCTGAGGAGGGCGTACATCATCCCCGACGGGTCGTGGGCACCCAGCCGGTTGTAAAAGATCACCTGATCGAGCGCGACCACTTCGGCCACGGTCGTGTTCGCGCACTGGGCGTGAAGGCCTCCCGCGGAGGCCCCTCCCAGCAGAAGCGCGGCGAGCCCCCTCCGCGTCCAGCTTGCGGCCGGACTTCGGCTTTGTAGCATACCCCCTCCCGCAGTGTGTGGTTGTACCGATGCGCTTCCCCCTCGCCCCTCGCCGCCCTGGCGGTCCGCTTACAAATGCGGCCCGCTTCCGTGCCTGCGTGCTGGGGGAACACATGATTACGAAGGCAATCGGCGTTCCACCTTTTGTTTATTTGTAAACGTACCTCCTGTATGCGTTTACATAATTGCAACGTTCGTTTTCGGGCGCTGAGGGTGCACAGAATCCGTGCACCCGGTGCAGCGGGCGCACAGTATTCGTATGTACAGAACTCTGTCGTGAGTTGCGTGCGGAGGCCCTTACCCCCCGGCCCCCTCTCCCGATAACGGGAGAGGGGGAGAACGGCGTGCGTAAGGCGGGCGGCGGGCAGACACGCAGGTCTGCCCCTACGAGGGGTGGGTGTGATTCGCGGAGGTCGGCCCGTGCGACGGGTTCAGCCCCCTCTCTCGATAACAGAGGGCGGAGCCCTCTCCTGTTATCGGGAGAGGGGGCAGGCGAGTGTAACGAGCCGGGGGTGAGGGCCTACCCCATCCGCCGCAGCTTGTCGCGCAGGGTGTTGCGGTGGATGCCGAGCAGCTCCGCGGCCTGCACCAGGTTGCCGCGGGTGCGGGCCAGGGCGCGGTTGATGTGGATGCGCTCCATCTCGCGCAGCGGCAGGAGGTGGTCGCCTTGCGCGGGGACCGGCTCGGGGCCATCGGCGGCCGCGGCGCGCACGTCGGGGGGGAGGTGCTCAGGGAGGAGGACGGAGCCGTCGGCCACCAGGAGCGCGCCCTCGATGACGTTGCCCAGCTGCCGCACGTTCCCCGGCCAGCGGTACGCCCGCAGCAGCGCCATCGCCTCCGGCGCCACCTCGTCCACCTGCAGGCCGTGGCGGCGGGCGAAGTGGGCCACGAAGTGCCGCGCCAGCAGCTCCACGTCTCCGCCGCGCTCGCGCAGCGGCGGAAGGTGGAGCACCACCACCGCCAGCCGGTAGAAGAGGTCTTCGCGGAAACGTCCCGCCGCCACTTCGGCCGCAAGATCGCGGTTGGTAGCCGCAAGAACGCGCACGTCTACCGCAATGGGCCGATCTCCGCCGACGCGCTCCACCTCGTGCTCCTGCAGGGCGCGCAGGATCTTGGCCTGCATGGAGGGGCTCATGTCCCCCACCTCGTCCAGAAAGAGCGTGCCCCCGTTCGCGCGCTCGAAGCGGCCCACGCGGCGCCCGAGCGCGCCGGTGAAGGCGCCCTTTTCGTGGCCGAAGAGCTCGCTCTCCAGCAGGTTCTCGGGGATGGCGGCGCAGTTGACGGCCACGAAGGGGGCACGCCCGCTCTCGTCGTGGACTACGCGCGCCAGCAGCTCCTTTCCCGTGCCGCTCTCGCCCTGGATGAGGACGGTGGCGCTGCTGTTGGCCACGCGCCGGGCCGTGCGCAGCGCCGCCAGGACCCCGGCGCTCCCGCCGATAACCCCGGGCGAGGGCGGGCGCGGGGGCGCGGCAAGGCGGTAGGCGCGGAGCTGCGCGTCGCTGGGGGAGGCGGAGGGCATGGCGCGCGTTCTCAGCGCTCGGTCACGGCGACGATCGCCGCGCGCTCTCTGCCCGCCAGCACCGCGATCGCGTGCAGGCGGGCGCGCACGGGAGATCCATCCGGGGCGGCGACCACCTCCACCTCGGCGGCGCGGGGGAGGTACGCCGCGCGCTCGTTCAGCTCCGCCAGCCTTCCCTGCGCCCCGAACTGCGACGCGCGCGGCAGTGCGCCCAGCAGCTCGTACGGCGAGAGCATCGGCCCCATCTTCCTGCGCGCCACCAGCGCCTGCGCCCCCTCCGCGTCGATCCCCGGCAGAGTGCGCAGGACGGCGGCGGGGGCGGTGTTCACGTTGATCATCCCGTCTCCCGCCACGCTCAGCAGCGGCGCCAGGCGCGCGTACTCCGCGTGCGTGACGCCCGGCACCTCGCGCAGATCCGCCACCGTCGCGAAGGCGCCGGGTACGGGGCGCAGCCGTCGGCCCGACGAGTCGGGCGCGAGCGGGGGACGGGCGTGCGCGGCGCGCCACCGCACCACCTGCGCGGCCAGGGCGCCGGCGCGGCCGGGCTCCACCCCCGCGGCGGCGAAGAGGGTGAGGAGGTCGGCCTCGGGGGCGAGGTTGAGCTGAACGCGGGAGCGGGCGTCGTACGCGGTGGCGCGGACGGCGATCCCTTCCAGGCGGTACTCGACGGCGGGAACCAGCAGGGGGTCCGTGGCCGCGAAGGCGCCGGCGGCGGTGGGCTTCGCGAGCTGCTCGCGGAGGCGCTCGGCGAGCACGGCCAGGCCGCC
>DASVTZ010000163.1 GCA_036387335.1 Longimicrobium sp. | reverse complement strand
CGCCGGGGGATGAATCGCCGGGGGGCGCATCGGCCGGGGATGAATGGCCGGGGGTGCATCGCCGGGGGCTAAAGCCCCCGGCTGGAACTACGGGAAGACCGCTGAAGCGGTCTCGCCCGGCGGCGATGTGCGGTGCATGGCGGGGCACGGGCGCGATGAATCGCGCCCCTACGGGATCGGTGCAAACGCAGAGGGAGTTCTCCCCCTCACCCGCCCTGCGCCCCCGCAGGCGGGGGAGGGGGCCGGGGGGAGGGGGCGCTCGTAACGAGACGGTGGTGAGGGCCCATTGCACGAACGCGAATACGTCCTGGGCACCGGCGACGACGAGCTGGCGCGGCTCGGGTTCCAGCATGCGGTGTGGAGCGGGTACGCGGCGGAGGGGTGGGAGGCGGCCGGGTTCGGGCCGGGGCAGCGGATCCTGTATGTGGGATGCGGGCCCGGATACGCCTCGTTCGACCTCGCGCGGCTCGTGGGGCCGGCGGGGCACGTGCACGGCATCGACCTTTCCGCGCGCTTCATCCGCCACCTGCAGGCGGAGATCGCGGCGCGCGGCATCCCCAACGTCACCGCGGAGGAGAGCGACCTCATCACGGCGCCGCTGCCGCCCGATCGGTTCGATGGGGCGTACGCGCGCTGGGTGCTCTGCTTCGTCGCTGATCCAGAGGCGGCGGTGCGGGCGGTGGCGCGTGCGCTGCGGCCCGGCGGCGCCTTCGTGGTGCAGGACTACTCCCAGTACGATGCCGTCCAGATCGCCCCAGAGGACCCGGCGTTCGCGCGCATCTTCCCCGCGGTGGTGCGGGCGTGGCGAGAGCGCGGGGGTGACCCGAGCGTGGGCGCCGCTCTTCCCGCGATGATGGAGCGGTGCGGGCTGGAGGTCACGCACATCCGGCCCATCCGCCGCATCGGGCGTCCGGGGACGGCGTTCTGGCAGTGGCCGCGCACCTTCTTCGACAACTTCCTCCCCACGCTCGTGGACGCGGGGCTGCTAGGCGCGGACGAGCTTGCGGAGTTCGATGCGCAGTGGAAGGAGTGGGAGAGCGTGCCGGGGGCTTTCTTCGCGTCGCCGCCGATGGTGGAGGTGGTGGGCGTAAAGCGTTGATGGCCCGGCTCCTGCAACTCGCCGCGCCCGATCGCGAACGGAACCCGCACGAGGAGGATGAACAGTGGCCAGTCTCTCGCGAAAGCTTCTGTGGATGGTAGTCGGCACGGCGGCGTCGAAGGTAGTGAGGAGCCGCACCCGCAAGGCGATGCACAACGAGCACGGCGCCCCGCGCCTTCCGTACCGCGTCCGCCGCCACAGCGGCCTGGGTACCGCCATCATCTTGGCGGCGGGGACGGGCGCCCTCATGGCCCTCGCGGACGTGCTGAGCGAGCAGGGCAAGGACGCCGCCCAAGCGCGATGAGAGCAGGCGAGTAACTCGCCGCGGCGAAAGCACAAAGTCCGCCTTCGCGGACTCGTTCCCCTCGCACGGTGTCGAGGCGCGAGTCCCGCAGGGGGACTTTGTGCAATTTCTGCAGCGGAATCTGTGTGGGGATTCGCAAGTGCAGATACTGGAGGGACTTAAACTTTCTGCGGGCTCACCAAGCTGACAGGGGCGCACTGTCAGTTTGTACTAAGCAGCCTTTATCACCTTTCCAACCGACGGTAGGACCAGCGGCGCCCGCCGTTTCGCGCCTGCCTGCAAACGCGCAGGCTCACCCGTTTAGCCAAGTACATCCTTATTTATTTGATGCTCTTCAGCGCGTTGGCAAAAAGGTTATACCCGCCCCGATTGAGTGACCTGCTGGCGTTCGTCAGCTCTACCCGCTCAGTCTCAAGCTTTTCTTCGTCAAGCCAGACCTTTCGATAGATCTTACCAACTATGTCGATGGCCAACGCGGCCGTCATGTTCGGCCCAATGCTGCCGGCGCTCTCATCGACCGCGAAACGCCCGTCATTTCCAAGCGTACAGGTGTATTGGGTGACCGAACCTCTGTTGTGCCACGTGGCATGGAAGTAGGCGATTGTGCCCCCTAGGATATTGCCGAGCGTGAAATGAAGGTCTCCGTGGAAGTTGTTAAGATTCACATTTCCGTTCTTCTTGAACCAGTAGCTGACCGTTTGGGTACCGTCCGATACGTCCCTGCGGAACGTCTCTCCCATCCCAACAACGGTAGCGGCATTCGAGGGCACAATCTGCCACATATTTCCTCCCTGAGTACATGGCGCACCGCGCTGTCTCACGCGGGTGAACACTTTTAGATTAGTATGTAGACCCACTAGGCTTGGGAAAATAAGATCTCTGAGGCCATTCGGTACGATGGGCCAAGTATGTGCTGGAAACGGGTGTTATGCAAGCCTGGTCCGAATCAGCGGGGTGATGGAGTCGATTGCATCCACGCGGACTAGTCCGCTTGGATGCGTGCGGCTGGCTCCTCACGTTCCCGAAGGAGGTCGCGGGCGCAGGCGTCGTGGGCTTTGTAGAATCCAGGTGACACAGCGCAGCTCACTCAGTCCGAGTGGAAAGACCACCTGCTCCCCAGGGGAGCAGGTGTCAGTTGGTGAAGCTTCCAGCCGAGGTTGCGTTTCCTTGTCGAGCAAGATGCGCGTGCCGTCCAAGGTTTGCGGTTTCCCCCGCAACTTGCAGAGAAGTTGAACCTTGTGCGGTTCCTGCCGCGAGTTCACTCGCCCCGGCGGCTCACCGGCCCTAACTTCCCCGCATGCGAATCGTCCTCCAGCGCGTGTCGCGCGCCCGCGTCACCGTCGAGGGGCGCACCACCGGCGAAATCGGCCGCGGCCTGCTCCTCCTCGCCGGCTTCACGGAGGGGGACGGCGAGGAGGCGCTCGCGTGGATGGCGGACAAGGTGGTCGGGCTGCGCATCTTCCCCGATGACGAGGGGAAGATGAACCGCTCGCTGGAGGAGGCGGACGGCGCGCTGCTCGTCGTGTCGCAGTTCACCCTCTACGGTGACGCGCGCAAGGGAAGGCGGCCGTCGTTCGTGGATGCCGCGCGGCCCGAGACCGCAATCCCGCTGTACGAGCGCTTCCTCGAGCTGCTGCGCGCCACCGGCCGCCCCGTGCAGACGGGCGAGTTCGGCGCGATGATGGAGGTGGAGCTGGTCAACGACGGCCCCGTAACCCTGGTCCTGGAACGCTGATCCCGATGTCCGACTCGCCCCGCATCGTCCTCGCCTCCCAGTCCCCGCGCCGCGCCGAGCTGATCGGGCGGCTGGGGCTCGTCTTCGACACCATCCCCGCCGACCTGGACGAAAGCTACCGCGACGGCGAGACGCCCCCCGAACACGCCGAACGCCTGGCGCGCGACAAGGCCCAGCACGTCGCCGCCGCGCACCCGGACGCGCTTGTGGTGGGATCGGACACCATCGTGGTGGTCGATGGCGACGTGCTCGGCAAGCCGCGCGACACGGCGCAGGCGGTGGAGATGCTGACGCGGCTCGCGGGGCGGGAGCACGAGGTGTGCACCGGGATCGCGGTGGTGCAGGGGGGGCGCGTGGAGAGCGGGCTGGAGCGCGTCCGCGTCCGCTTCCGTGCGCTCGACCGCCGCGCGTGCGAGGAGTACGTCGCCACCGGCGAGCCGATGGACAAGGCGGGCGCGTACGGCATCCAGGGCTTCGGCAGCGCGCTGGTGGAGGGGATCGAGGGCGACTACTTCTCCGTGATGGGTCTGCCCGTGGTGCACATGCTGAAGCTGTTCGAGCGCTTCGGCTGGCGCTACGCCTTCGGCGAGCTGCGGCGCGGGTAGGGCGATGGAGCAGCTGGATGCGCTCGTGGCACGCCTCGACGCGCTCTTTGCCGTCGATGAGGTGGAGCGCGATCCGGGCTTCTCCATCTTCGTGCCGATGGTGTACGACGCGGCCGGGTTCGACTGGCGGCGCACCTTTCAGCCCGAGTTCGTACGGCGGTTCAACGGGTTGATGCTGCGTGCCGGTCCGCGCGTGAACACCGTCTTCTGCGCCGCGTTTCCATCGGCAGAGGTGCTGGAAGAGTTCCTGCGCGCCGCGGCGCCCGGCGACCTCCTCTTCTGCCATCACCCCATCGACCTGCGCTCCGGCGATCCGCGCGGCGAGCCCGGCGCCGGCTTCGTCCCCATCGCGCCCGCCACGCTGCGGCGCCTGGCGGAGCGCGAGCTTTCGGTCTACGCCTGCCACGCGCCGATGGACACCGCGCGCGGCGAAGTCGGCACGACGGTGGCGATGGTGGAAGCGCTCGGCGCCACGCCCGATGCCGAGTTTTACGCCTACGGCAACGGGTTTGCGGGTGTGGTCTGCGCCGCCACCGCGCGCTCCGCGGACGAGTGGCAGGCGGAGCTGCTGGGCACCTTCGGCGTGCCGTACCTGGACGTCGCCGGCGGCGCGCCGGGCGTCATCGAGCGCATCGCCATCGTCCCCGGCGGCGGCAACTCCGTCGATGCCATGCGTGAGGCGGAAGGGTTGGGTGCGCAGGCGTACATCACTGGCGAGATCCGCTCGTACGCGGACAACGACTACGGCCGCGAGAACCGTGCGGAAATCGACGCCTACCTCGCGAGCAGCGGGATGTGGCTCGCGGGCGTCTCGCACGTCGCATCAGAGGAGCTGGTGATGAAGCGGCAGATGGTTCCGTGGCTCGCGGCCCATTGCGCCGTCGAGGCCCACTTCATCGCGGAGCCGCGCGCGTGGCGCTGAGCTCGCCCGCGTGCCTGCGGGGCGGGGCAGGGCCGGAGCGCTTCCCGTGCCCCTGCTGCGGCCATCTCGTCTTCGGCACGGCGCCGGGTTCGCACGAGATCTGCCCGGTCTGCTTCTGGGAGGACGACGCCGCGCAGCTCCGCGATCCGATGACGCTCGGTGCCAACGCGGTCACCCTGGCGGAAGCGCAGCGCAACTTCGCGGAGCTCGGCGCGTGCGAGGCGCGCGTGGCCGCCTTCGTCCGCCCGCCGGCCGCGGACGAGCCGCGCGATCCGCTTTGCCGGCCGATCGACCCGACCCCATCCTCCACCCGCGCATCCACATGATCCTTGCGATCGATGAAGGGACGACCGGCGTCACCTGTCTGGTGATCGACGTGGAGGGGCGGGTGCGGGGGCGTGGATACAGCGAGTTCGGCCAGCACTTTCCGCGGCCGGGGTGGGTGGAGCACGACGCGGAGGAGATCTGGGAGACGACGCGCCGCGTGGCCGCCGCCGCTGTCGCGGATGCGGATATGGCGATGGAGGGGCTCGCGGGGATCGGCATCACCAACCAGCGCGAGACGATCGTGCTCTGGAACCGCGCCACGGGCCGTCCGCTGCATCGCGCCCTAGTCTGGCAGGACGGCCGCACCGCCGACGTCTGCCGCGCCCTCAAGGATGCGGGCCACGAGGAGGACGTCCGCGCGCGCACCGGACTCGTGATCGACCCGTATTTCAGCGGCACCAAGCTGTCGTGGCTCCTGGACAACGTCCCCGATGCGCGCCGCCGCGCGGAGGCTGGGGAGCTGGCGGCGGGGACCATCGACAGCTGGCTGGTTTGGAAGCTCACCGGCGGCGGCCTGCACCTGACCGACCCGACCAACGCCTCGCGCACCCTCCTCTACTCGCTGGACGACGGCGCGTGGGACCCGGCGATGCTGGACCTGTTCGGCGTCCCGGCGGCGGTGCTCCCGCAGGTGCGCGCCTCCAGCGAGGTCTACGGCGCGACATCCGGTGACGCATTCGGCAGCGAGGTCCCCATCGCGGGGATCGCGGGGGACCAGCAGGCGGCGCTCTTTGGCCACGGCTGCTGGACGGCGGGGGAGGGGAAGAACACGTACGGCACGGGCGCCTTCCTCCTGGTGAACACCGGCGCCGAGCGCGTGGCGTCGAAGCACGGGATGCTCACCACCGCCGCCTGCGGCCCGCGCGGCGAGCGGGCGTTCGCGCTGGAGGGCTCCATCTTCATCGCGGGCGCCGCGGTGCAGTGGCTCCGCGACGGGCTCGGCATCGTGGAGCAGGCCGAGGAGACGGACGCGCTGGCCCGCTCGCTGGAGAGCAACGACGGCGTCTACTTCGTCCCGGCGTTCACGGGCCTGGGTGCGCCGCACTGGGAGCCGCGGGCTCGGGGCACGCTCTTCGGCCTCACGCGCGGGAGCACGCGGGCGCACGTGGCGCGCGCCGCGCTCGAGGCCATGGCCTACTCCACCGCCGACGTGGTGGAGGCGATGCAGGCCGACGCGGGCGTCACCCTCCCCGAGCTGCGGGTGGACGGCGGCGCCACCTCCAACGACTGGCTGATGCAGTACCAGGCGGACGTGCTGGGCGTCCCCGTGCGCCGCCCCGCGATGGTGGAGGTGACGGCACGCGGCGCGGCGGGGCTCGCCGGCCTGGCTACGGGAGTGTGGCGCACGCCCGAGGAGCTGGACGCGGCGCGCCCCGAGGAAACGGTATTCACCCCCGCCGCGGACGACGCCGCGCGCGGGGAATGGCAGCGCGGATGGCGCCGGGCGGTGGGCGCGGCGCGCGCGTGGGCCGCAACGGAGGAGGAATCGTGAACCACCTGATGCTCTGCCTGTGCCTTTCGCTGGGCAGGGGCCCGGACACCCCCGCGGACCGCTTCTTCGCGGAAGACAAGCTGAAGCACTTCGCCGTCTCCTTCGTCTTCACCAGCCTGGCGTCCAGCGGCGCGCGTGCGGCCGGCCTGGGCCGCACCCCCAGCCTCACAGCGGGCGCCGCGGCGGGGATGGGGCTGGGCATCGCCAAGGAGCTGCGCGACCGCCGCTCCCCCGAAACAAGCACCGCCTCGCTCTACGACCTCGCCTGGGACGCCATCGGCGTCGGCACGGCGACCGTGCTGGTGGCCCAGGCCCGATGAGCGTACCGGAAGTCGCCGCGCGCTTCAGCTTTTCCGGCCAGGCGACGGAGGGGCGCGCCCGCGTGCTGGAGCGCACCGCGGGCTGGCGCCGCTCGGCCGCGCTCAAGGAACTGGCGTGGTGGCTGCTGGCGCCGGCCGTCTTCTTCATCCCCCCGCACATCCCGTGGGTGCTGCTGGTGCTGGGGATGGGCGCCTTTCGCGCGTTCGGCCGCCTTCGCGAGCACCGCACCCTCCTCTGGCTGCACGGCCCCTGCCCCAAGTGCGGCACCGCCCAGGACTACACCGAGCTCGGCCGCATGCGCGACCCGCACATGGTGCAGTGCGCGAGCTGCCGCTGGTCCGTGCAGGCGGAGGTGGCGAGGGGGGTGGTGGGGTAGGGAAGGGCGGGGCCCTCACCCCCGGCTCGTTACACTCGCCTGCCCCCTCTCCCGATAACAGGAGAGGGCTGCGCCCTCCTGTCATCGAGAGAGGGGGCTTGTGTCGCGCAGGGCCCCCTCCCCCCGCCCGCGGGGGCGCAGGGCGGGTGAGGGGGAGAACACCCTCTGCGCTGCACCGATCCCGTAGGGGCGCGATTTATCGCGCCCGTGCCCCGCGATGCACCGCACATTGCCGGCTGGCGAGACCGCTTCAGCGGTCTTCCCGTAGTTCCAGCCGGGGGCTTCAGCCCCCGGCGATGCCGCCGGCGCCCGCCGATCCGAGCCTGCGAAGGCAGGCTTCCCGCGGTTGTTGCAGCGGTTTCAACCGCCGGGCCACCCCCAGGACCAAACCCCAGGACCAACCCCCAGGGCCAACCCCAGGGCCAACCCCCCGGCCAACCCCCAGCCCCCTACCTCGCCAGCGTCGTCCACACCACGACCGCCCCGCACGCGCGCCTGCGCCCGGAGCTGTTGTAGTGCGCGGCGATGTTGAACTCGCCGGGGACGTCGGTGCCCTCGTAGATCTCCACTGCGACAACGTCCTCTCGCCGCAGCCGGTTCAGCTCCTTG
Organism: Longimicrobium sp.; assembly: GCA_036387335.1. NCBI lineage: Bacteria > Pseudomonadati > Gemmatimonadota > Longimicrobiia > Longimicrobiales > Longimicrobiaceae > Longimicrobium > Longimicrobium sp. The sequence continues at coordinate 9,988 of DASVTZ010000163.1, read as the reverse complement.
GCCGCCACCCGCCGCCCGTCCAGGAACACGGGGACCCAGCAGGTGAGCCCGAGCTGGCTCCGGAGAAAGGTGATGCCGTCGTCGTCGCCGGTCGGCACGGCGAAGATGCGCCGCGTGCCGGTGATGTGATCCGTGATCCGCCCCCGCCCCTTGTTCCGGAACTCGTCGCCGCTCCAGTGCGTGCCGAAGCCGCGCTCCTTACGCTCGTAGAAGCCGAGCCGTGTGAGAATGCGCGTCTGCGCCGCCGCCGTACCCGTCACCCCCTCCAGCTGCACGACGCGCAGAGAGTCGCGGCCGGCCACGACGACCGGCGCCGCGCGCCGCGGGAGAGAGAGTTGCACGGCGCTCTCCCCATCCGCCACGGCCACCTCGGCGGCATCGGGCTTCCACTGCAGCGAGTCCGCGCGCGGGTGCGTGAACTCCACCTCGTAGCGCCCCGCCGGCACCTCGGCGATGCGGAACGCGCCGGACGCGTCGGTCGTCGCGGAGTGCCCGGTGCCGGCCAGCCTCACCACGGCGCCCGCGAGCGGGCGGGCGCGGGTGCTGTCGAATACCGTTCCCGCCACCACCCCGGTGACGGCCGTCGCGCCGGCGCCCAAGACCTCGGCCCCCACCTCCGAGATGGAGACGACGCCCACGGGCGCATCCGCCACGCTCCGCCCCCTGGGATTCACCACCCGTCCCACCACGGGAAGGCGCAGCTTCCACCGGTTCACGATCCACGTCCCCACGTCCGTCTGGTCGAACTCCACGGTGCCGCCCCAGCTGTCGCCCCGGGCGATCGCGGCCAAGCCGGTGTAGGCGAACTCCATGAAGCGCAGCTCGGCGCTGGCCGGGTCCAGCCACAGCGTGCCCTGCACGTCGGGAAGGCGCCTCCCGCGCACCGGCTCGAACGCCAGCCCGATCATCCCCGCCGCCTCGCCGCTTCCCGGCACCACGCGGAAGCAGTGCCCGTCCAGGAACTCGTCCGAGAGAAGGACCTGCGCGTCGGGCGCAAAGAACACGTTGTCGCGCCCCTCGCGCCGCACGTAGCCGTCGCGCGCGAGCTCATCCGGCGGCAGGCTGCGAAAGGGGACGAGGCTCCGGCCACGCGTGGTGTCCTCCTGCGCGGCCCGCGTCATCGACGTGGAAGCATCCAGCTCCCGGCGGAAGCGGCGAATGGTGTAGAGGGTGCCCGCGCTCCTCTCCGACAGCCGCGTGGCGGAGAGCACCTTGCGCGTCTCCTCCCACACGGCGGCGGTGCGGGCACCGGCGCGCGGGTTCACCACGCACCCGCGGTCGCCGGCGACCGCCTTGATCCCCTCGAGCTGCACCCCCCCGCTCTCCGCCGCCAGCCGCAGCGTGAATGTCTCCCCCGCCGCCAGGGAGAAGGGCGCGGAGAGCGTGGATGCGTGGCCCACCCGCTCCGCGCGCACCCGGTACCGTCCCGCGGCGGGCGCGGTAAGCGTGAAGCCCCCGTTCGCCCTGCTCGAAGCGGCCGCCACCGCCCGCCCGCCCTCATCCAGCAGCGTGACGGTGGCCCCGGCGAGCGGCGTCCCCCGGTCCGCCGCCACCAGCGTACCCGCTACCGTCTGCGCCACCAGCGCCCCCGGGATCGCGGAACAGGCGAGGACAAGTGCCAGCGTGCGTCGCATGGGAGGCTCCTGCTGCGGGTATGTGGGAGGCGGGTGCACGGACCCGAACGGGGAACGTACAAAAGGGGAGGACGCATTCACAACCATGCGTCTCTAACGAGCCTTAACGCGTGACCTGACCCCCGAGCCGCGCCGCCCACGGGCGCGATAAATCGCGCCCCTACCGGATCTGCGCAACGCACCCAGCAGTTCTCCCCCTCCCACGCCCTGCGCCCCCGCAGTGCGGGGGAGGGGGCCGGGGGGAGGGGGCACCAAAAACCGCCCCGCCCTCCATCACGGAGAGCGGGCGGCGAATCGTCCAGCGAGCCGTCGGCCGCGGGTCAGGAAACCCCGAGCTTCTCCCGCTTGTCCTCGATATCGGCGTTGCGGCGCGCGCTCTGCAGCCAGCGCTCGATGGTGCCCTGCTGCATCTGGTAGCTCACGCTTGCGCGCTGCTGCTCCTTCTGCGCCTCCCACGCCTTGCGGTCCGCGGGCACGCGCTGCGTGGGGCGGATGATGAAGAGGCCTGTCGGCGTCTCCACCACGCTGCTCACCTGGCCCACGGGGGTGCCGAACGCCGCGCCGATCGCAGCGTTGGCCTGCCCCAGGATCGGGTTCGGCTCCACGCGGGCAAAGGGCCCGGCCACGCCCACGGTCAACCCGCGCGCGGCAGCCACCTGCGCCAGCGGGCGCCCGGCGCGCACCTCGGCCACCATCTTCTCGCCGGCCACACGGGCCTGCGCGCGCTTCTTCCGCACGATCAGGTCGCGGCGGATCTGCGGCGTCGCCTCGGCCAGCGTCATGCGGCCCTTGGGGGCGTAGCTCTCCAGCTGGAGCACGTACAGCGCGTTGTCGTTCTCGAAGACGTCGCTCATCACCGGCTTGCCGTCCTCGCTCTCGCCGGGGTTGGCGGCCCAGTTCAGCGCTTCCTGCGCCGGGCCCACGCCGGGGATCACCGGGAGCGACTCGGTCACCGTGACGCCGCGGCGCAGGGTGGCGCCCACTGCGCGGGCCGCGCGGTCCATCCCGGAGCGCTCCGCCAGGGTGCGCAGCGAGTCCGCCCGCACGTCCAGCTTGGCCAGCTCCGCCTCGGACTTGCCGATGGGGAGCAGGATGTGGCGCGCCTTCACCTGGTCGCCCGTGCGCTCCTGCACCTGGATCAGGTGCAGCCCGAACTGCGTCTCCACCGGCTGCGAGATCTCGCCCACCGGGAGCGAGAAGGCCACCGAGTCGAACGCGCCCACCATCTGGCCGCGCCCAAAGGTGCCCAGGTCGCCGCCTTTCTGGGCGCTGCCGGGGTCCTGGCTCTCGCGCGCCGCGATCGCGGCGAAGTCGCCGCCGCCCACCAGCTCCTGGCGGATGCGCAGCGCGTTCTGCACCGCGGCCTGCTTGTCCGCGTCGGTCAGGTTCTTGGGGATGAACGCCACCGTCAGCCGCGCCGTGCGCGGACGCTCGAAGCGGTCCGGGTTGTCGCGGAAGAAGTCGCGCACCTCGGCGTCGGTCACGTTCACCTGGCCGGGCGCCAGCTTCGACAGGTCGAGCGCCACGTACTCCACGGTGGCGCGCTCATTCTGGTCCTGGAAGGCGCGCCACAGCTCCGCATCGGTCACGCGGGCACCCGCCGCGAGCTGCCGCTGGAGCTTCATGCGCGGCAGCATGGCGCGGTAGTAGCCCTCGATCTGCGCCAGCAGCTCGTCGCTCGCCTGCGGGCTGGCCAGGAACGACTGGTACTTGCGGATGTCGAACTGCCCGTTCGACTGGAAGATCTCCTGCTGCGAGATCTGCGGGTGCGGGAACGAGCGGGCGGCCAGCACGATCTCGCCGTCCGTCACGTTGATCCCGCGGCGCTCCATCTCCTGGCGCAGCAGGGCGTCGGTCACCAGCTCGTCCCACGCGCGCTCGCGGATCTGGCGCTGCTCCTCGGGCGTGATGCGCGTGGTGCCGCCCTGCTGCGCCTGCTGCGTGAGCGTCTCCACCGCGTTCTGGTACGCCAGCAGCGTGATCGGCTCCCCGTTCACGCTCCCCAGCTCGTTGGGCGCGCTGCGGCCGGTCTCGGCGATGATCCCCCAGACCATGAAGAGGAGAAAGAACACGACCGTGGGAAAGATGATGAACTTTCCGGCCTTGCTGCGGATGAACTCCATCATGTGGGCGTCAAACTCCGGAAGTGCGCCGCGAGGTCGCGGCGGAAGCATGTGGTTTGCGAGGGTGCCGCGGACCGCCTGATGGGCGAAAGTGAAGGCCGCAAAGATACTTACCCCGGCCGTTCGCCGCAACCCGTGCCCCCGCGTACCCCGCACGCCCGCGCGAGGTTGCCGTTGACCCATGGTGCCGCGAGGCTTAAGTTGCGTTCCCTGTCCCTAAAATCCGCCCGCAACACCCCTCCCAGGCACGAGCCGCCATGCCCGACATCTCGCCCGAGCTTGCCGCCCGGATCGAGCAGCTGAGGAGCAGCCACGACGGCAACCCGTCGCGCTTCTTCATGCCGCTCGCTTCCGCGTACCGCGAAGCGGGCGACCTGGGGCGGGCGGAGGAGCTGCTGCGCGAGAACCTCAAGCGCCACCCTGGCTACCTGAGCGCGCATGTCCTGCTGGGGCGCTGCCTGGCGGACCGCGGGGCCACGGAAGAGGCGCGCAACGAGTTCGGCTACGTCCTCTCCATCGACCCGCAGAACCTGATCGCCCTGCGCACGCTCGGTGAGATGGCCGCCTCAGTGGGCGACACGGCCGAGGCGCGCCGCTGGTACGGCGAGCTGCTGTCCGTCGATCCCATGAGCGCCGAGGCGCGGCAGGCGCTCGATGCGCTCGACTCCGCCCCCGCTCCCGATCCGTCGGACGGATGGGACCCGTTCGAGCACGGCGGCGCTTCGCCCGAGGCGGTGGATTCGTCGTCCGGCGAGCCCGCGCCCGCTTACGGCGAGACGCGCATCGACGACTCCTCGTTCGACGAGCCGGAGCTCATGGACGCGCCGGACTTCGACGTGCCCGCCACGCTGGAGCCGTCGCCGGAGCTGGGCTTCGGCGGGGTAAGCCTCCCGTCGCATTCGCACGCCGAGGAGCCGGCCGCCGACGAGCCCCCCGCGGACCTCTCGGGCTGGGGCGACGTGAGCCTGGACGAGCCGTTCGAGTCCGCCCCCGCCGCCGCGGCCCCGGACGCGCTCGACTTCGGCGCGGTGGACGATTGGAGCAGCGCGCCCGCCGAGCCGCAGCCCGCCGCGGATGCCCGCTGGAACGACGCGCCGGACGAGCCGGTCGAGCTGCGCTCCTTCCACGACGAGGACGCGGTCGGCGAGGACGAGGTGGAGATGGTCACGGAGACGATGGCGGAGCTGTACTACCGCCAGGGCTTCGTGGACCGTGCCGCCGACGTGTACCGCGAGCTGGTCGCCCGCCGCGGCCACGAGCCCGCCCTCATCGGCCGCCTCGCCGAGCTGGAGACGGAGCTCCGCAACCCCGCCGGCGAGACGCCCGCGCCCGCCGCCGTGCAGGAGGAAGAAGCCACGCCGTCGTGGCTGGACGCGGTGGACGCCGCGATGACCGGCGCCGCCCCGCCGCCGCTCCCCGCCATGAGCTTCGACGCGGAGCCCGCCCTCCCCGAGCCGCTCCCCGCGATGACCTTTGCGGAAGAGAGCACGACGGTGGAGCCGCTCCCCGCCATGAGCTTCGCGCAGGACGAGCCGGCCAGCGACTTCGCCGGCGCGCAGGGCGATGAATCGTCCGCGGATACGTTTGCGGAATCGTTCGCGAACGGCTTCGATGGCCCCGAGACGCACCCCGTGACGGCGGAGGAAGCGGAACCCGCCTACGCCGCCCCGTTCGACGCCGAGCGCGACGCCTGGACGCCGCCGACAGTGGAGCCCACCGCCCCTATCGAGGACGCCGCGTTCGAGATGGAGCCCGCCTTCGCCGCGGAGTCCATCGCGGACGCGCCCTTTGCCGCGGAGCCCGTCTCGGCCCAGGCGGATGCGGAGCAGGGGACGGAAGGCAGCGAGTCGGTGGCGGCGTATCTCTGGTCGATCCTCTCCTGGCGCCCGGGCGCGACTCCCGCGTACGAGGCCGAGTCGTACGCCACGGACGTGGAGCCGGCCGCGCCCGCCCCGCTCGAGTACAACCCGCCCGACATCGAGCCCGAAGCGGGCGCTCCGCCTCCCGCCGAGCCGTGGGACGACGTGACACTGGGCGCCGCGGAGGAGCAGCCGCCGCTGGACGAGCCCTGGATGGCGGATGGCCCGGCCGAAGCGGAGCTCACCTCGGCGAACGACGAAGACGAGCCGTGGGCGGTCCCGGCCGCGCCCACCGAGAACATCCTCCCCGCGGACGACGCGGCGGGGGCGATCGACGAGCTTCCGTGGCTCGCGCTGGACGAGCCGGTGGCCGCTTCGGAGCCTGACGCGGATCAGTTCGCGCCGCCCGTGGAGGATTTCGCGCCCGCGGGAACGGAAGGTGCCGGGGACGCGGCGGACGAGCCGATGCCGTGGGAGATGGAGCTGGACCTTCCGCCCGTGACGGAGGTCGCGCCGGCCCCGGCGCCCGCGGAGCCGGTGGGCGGGTTCTCGTTCGAGGACTTCTTCTCGGAGCCGGCCCCCGCGCCCGCGCCGCCGCCGGCCCCCGCGCCGCAGCCTGCGCCCCCCGCGGCCCCGGCCGCCGATGCGGCGGGCGACGACGACGAGGACTTGGAGAGCTTCCAGGCGTGGCTGCAGAGCCTCAAGCGTTGAGGATCGGGGTCGTACACGGCCCCAACCTCAACCTCCTGGGCACGCGCGAGCCCGCGACGTACGGGAGCGCGACACTGGAAGAGGTGAACGCCGGAGTGGCGTCGCTGGCGGCCGAGCTGGGCGTGGAAGTGGAGTTCTTTCAATCTAACCACGAGGGCGCGCTGGTGGACCACGTGCACGAGGCGGCGGGGCGCGTGGGCGGGTTCGTGGTGAACGCGGGCGCCTACACGCACACCAGCATCGCGTTGCGCGACGCGCTGGCGGGAGTGGCGCGTCCTTACGTGGAGGTGCATCTTAGCAACGTCTTCGCCCGCGAGCGCTTCCGGCACCGCTCGTATCTCGCCGCCGGCGCGGCCGGCATCGTCTCCGGCTTCGGCGCGGAGAGCTACAGGCTGGGGCTGCGGGCGCTGGTGGAGATTTTGAAAAGAAGTGCGTAAGTGCGTAAGTGCGCTGGATCGAAAAACGCACTCACGCACTAACGCACTAACGCACTAACAAACCGAACCTTCAGTCAGCACCGAACTTAGGAGAGTTCCTTGGCAACGACGGCCGATTTCCGCAACGGGATGGTCATCAGCATGGATGGCGTGCTGTGGAGCATCCTCTGGTTCCAGCACCACAAGCCCGGCAAGGGGAACACCGTGGTGCGCAGCAAGCTCAAGAACGTCCTCACCGGCAACGTGCTGGAGAAGACGTTCCGCGCGGGCGAGCGCATCGACGAGGTGCGGCTCGAGCACCGGCCGATCCAGTACTCGTACAACGACGGCGAGTTCTACTACTTCATGGACCAGCAGACCTACGACCAGATCCCGCTCGCGGCCGCGGTGATCGGCGAGGACCAGCTGAAGTACCTCAAGGAAGGGATGGAGTGCGACGGGCTGGTGCACGGCGAGAGCGTGATCGCCGTGGAGCTGCCGTTCTTCGTCACGCTGCAGGTCACGCAGACCGACCCGGGCGTGCGCGGCGACACCGCCACCGGGGGCACCAAGCCCGCCACGCTGGAGACCGGCGCCGTGGTGCAGGTGCCTCTCTTCCTCAACGAGGGCGACCTCATTCGCGTCGACCGGCGCGAAGACAAGTACATCGAGCGCGCGAAATGATCGACCTCGACTTTCTCCGCGGCCTCATCAGCGCGGTGGACGACAGCGGGATCGACTCCCTGGAGATCGCCCGCGGCGGAACCCGCATCCGCATCCACAAGACCCCGCCCCCCGCGCCCGTGAGCGCCGCGGCGGCCCCCGCGCAGGTGGTGCACGCCGCCGCGCCCGCCCCCGCACCCGCGGCGGCTCCGGCGGCGGCCTCCGCGGCGCCCGCGGCAGGCGGCGCGGTGCAGGCGGCACCCGCGGGCGGCAACCTGGTGGAGGTCAAGAGCCCCATGGTGGGGACGTACTACCGCTCCCCCGCGCCCGAGGCCCCGGCCTACGTGGAGCTGGGCACGCGCGTCGCCAAAGGGCAGACGCTGTGCATCCTGGAGGCGATGAAGCTGATGAACGAGCTGGAGTCCGACGTCGCCGGCATCGTGCGCGAGATCCTGGTGGAGAACGGCGAGCCCGTGGAGTACGGGCAGGTCCTCTTCCGCATCGAGCCGGCGGCCTGACCATGGCCGAAGCGGTCCGCAGCGCGGAAACGCCGCCACGCCCCGCGCAGCGCGAGTTCGTACTTCGCGAGGCGCTGGACGAGCTGGTGCGGCGCCAGGGCTCCGACCTGCACCTCAAGGTCGGCCGCCCGCCCATGCTGCGCGTGCAGGGCGAGCTGGTGGAGACGTCGCTCGCCACGCTACGTCCGGAGGACCTCAGGCGCTGCTCCGAGCAGACGCTCAACCCCCGCCAGCGCGAAGAGTTCGCCGAGAAGAAGGAGATCGACTTCGCCATCGGGGTGAGCGGGCTGGGGCGCTTCCGCACCAACATCTTCCACCAGCGCGGCACGCTGGGGATGACCTTTCGCGCCATCCCCATGGAAGTGCCGGGGCTGGACACGCTGGAGCTGCCGGAGGCGCTGCAGCAGATCGCCCTCCTTCCGCGCGGCCTGGTGCTGGTGACGGGGGTGACGGGGAGCGGAAAGAGCACCACGCTGGCCGCCATGATCCGCCACCTCAACGAGCGGCGCGCGGTCAACATCGTCACCGTGGAGGATCCCATCGAGTTCCTCCACCGGGACACCAAGGCCATCATCAGCCAGCGCGAAGTGGGGACGGACACGCACTCCTTCCACGACGCGCTGCGCCACGTGCTGCGGCAGGACCCGGACGTCATCATGCTCGGCGAGATCCGCGACCGCCCGTCGATGGAGACGGTGCTCAAGGCGGCGGACACCGGGCACCTGGTGATGAGCACGCTGCACACGACCGACGCGGCGCAGACCATCGGCCGCATCATCTCGTTCTTTCCGCCGCACCAGCACGCGGAGATCCGCGGGGTGCTGAGCAACGCCCTGCGCGCCATCGTGTCGCTGCGGCTGATCCCGCGCGCGGACGGGCCCGGGCGCGTCCCCGCCGCCGAGGTGATGGTGAACACCGCCGCCATCTCGCAGCTCATCCGCACGGGCGACGATTCGCAGAGCATCCCGGAGCTGATCGCGGACGGCCGCGTGCAGTACGGGATGCAGACGTTCGACCAGAGCCTGCTCGAGCTGTACGGCCGCGGCGCCATCTCGTACGAGTGGGCGATGCACTACGCGTCGAACCCCTCGGAGTTCGCGCTGCGCGCTTCCGGAGTGGAGAGCGGCGAGCAGGAGACCTGGGGTGGGCCGCCGGCCTCCCCCCGTTCCGACCGATAAATCCCCGAGAGACGTGTTCCGTAAAGTCCTGATCGCGAACCGCGGCGAGATCGCCCTGCGGGTCATCCGCGCCTGCAAGGAGCTGGGGATCCGCACCGTAGCGGTCTACTCCGAAGCAGACCGCGAGTCGCTGCACGTGCGCTTCGCAGACGAAGACGTGTGCATCGGCCCGCCGCCCGCGCGCGAAAGCTACCTGAACATCCCCCGCATCATCGCCGCGGCGGAGATCACGGGCGCGGACGCCATCCACCCCGGCTACGGCTTCCTGGCCGAGAACGCGGAGTTCAGCGAGATCTGCGAGCGCAGCGAGCTGACCTTCATCGGCCCCACGCCGCAGCAGATCCGCATGATGGGCGACAAGGCCACCGCGCGCCGCACCATGCGCGAGGTGGGCGTCCCCATCGTCCCCGGAACCGACGCCATCTCCGACGTGGACGAGGCGCTGGCCAGGGCGGAGGAGATCGGCTTCCCCGTGCTCATCAAGGCCGCGGCCGGCGGGGGCGGGAAGGGGATGCGCGTGGCGCTGGACGCGGACGAGTTCGCCCGTTCCTTCACCATGGCGCGCAACGAAGCCGCCGCCGCGTTCGGCGACGACTCCGTGTACGTGGAAAAGTACCTGGCCCGTCCGCGCCACATCGAGTTCCAGATCCTGGGCGACAGCCACGGCCGCGTGATCCACCTGGGCGAGCGCGACTGCTCCATCCAGCGCCGCCACCAGAAGCTGCTGGAGGAGGCACCTTCCCCGGCGCTGGACGACGACCTGCGCGCGCGCATGGGCGAGGCGGCGGTGCGCGGGGCCAAGGCGATCGACTACGTGGGCGCGGGGACCATCGAGATGCTGCTGAACGACGACGGGTCGTTCTACTTCATGGAGATGAACACGCGC
>DASVTZ010000162.1 GCA_036387335.1 Longimicrobium sp. | reverse complement strand
AAAGTACTTCCAAGTCTTTCCTTTGCGTCTTCGCGTCTTTGCGTGACACCTTCTGTTGATCTCTCCTGCGTCTCTGCGCCTCTGCGTGAGACCGCTTTTCACTCGCCAGGCGAAAGCTTGCGCTCGTCGTCGGGAAGCGCGTCGCGGACGCCGGGGTCGCGGGCGAGGTCCTCGATGGGCGTGGCGAGCTTGCGCGTCCAGGCGCTGAACTCGGAAGGCGGCACGCCCGGCACGTTCACCGGCTCCGCCTCGCCCACCAGGTCGTCCAGGCTCAGGCCGACCAGCGCGGCGGGAGTGCGGGAGAGGAAGGCGTGCACCGCGCCCCGCAATGCAGCCCCGCTCCCCGGATGCTCGGGACTGGGGAGGACGCCCTCGGCGGCGAGGCGCTCGAGGATGGCGCGGCGCTCCTGCACCCGGTCCCGCCGCTGCTCCTCTGCCGCCTCGTCGCTCGGAATCACCCCCACCTAGCGCTTCACCTCGATGTCGCGGCCGCGCCAGAAGCCGGCCAGCGTCGGCATGTCGTGCGTGTTGGCGGTGGCCAGCGACATCGGCTCGTACTCGGCGGCAGGGCGGAACTCGTCGCCCTCGCGCTCGAAGTAGAAGACGCGCGACGACAGCACCCCCCACCGCCGCAGCACCGGCGGCACCTCGGGCGGCACGGTTCCCAGGTCCTCGCCCACGACCAGCGCGCGGTGGCGATGCGCCTCCAGCGCGAGGATGCCGAGCAGGTCCTCCACGGGGAAGCTGACGTACGCGCCGTCCTTGCCCGCCGCGCCCTCCGGGATCCAGAACTGGCGAAAGAGGCCGATCGCGTGGTCGATGCGCAGCGCCCCCGCATGCCGCATGGAGGCGCGCACCAGCCGCACCCAGTAGCGGTACGCATCCTCCCGCAGCGCGCGGGGGTCGAGCGGCGGAAGGCCCCAGTTCTGCCCCTCGGCCGAGTACGCGTCCGGCGGCGCGCCGATGCTGGCGCCCGTCACGAAGAGGTGCGGGTTGGCCCACACGTCCGCGCCCGCGGGCGAGGTGCCGATCGCCAGGTCCTGGTACAGCCCGATCGACAGCCCCGCACCCTCGCCCCGCGCCGCAGCCTCGGCGAGCTGGCGGTCCAGCTCGAACTGGAGCCAGCGGTGGAAGTCGATCTCCTCCGCGTGCGCCTTCGCGAACTCCGCCGCGGCGGGGGAGCGCGGGTCGCGGAGCGGTTCCGGCCACGTCCGCCAGTCGCCGCTCTCCAGATGGCCTGCAAGCGCCTCGAAGGTGGCGAAGTCGGTCAGCGGCTCCCCCTGCGCTTCCAGGTAGGAGCGGTACGCCTCCTGTCTCGCGCCATCGGCCGCGCTAAAGGAGCGGTACAGCACTTCCAGCACGCGCCGCTTGAGCGCCATCACCGGCTCGTACTGCACGTGATCGCTCGTCCGCAGCTCCTCCAGCTCCGCGCGCGCCGCTTCCACCATCCGCCGCGCCTCGTCCGATGTGCCGTATTCGGGGATGGCGGTGACGTCGATGTAGATGGCGTTGCGGAAGATGCGGCTCACCGGGCTGTACGGGCTGATGTCCGCGCCCTGGTTGCGCAGCGCGTGCAGCGGGTTGACGCCCAGGAACGCCCCGCCGATCTCCGCCGTCCACTCCGCCAAGCGCGCCAGGTCGCCCGTGTCGCCGATCCCCCAGTTCTCCGCGCTGCGCACCGAGTACAGGTTGGCGATGACGCCGAAGACGCGCTCCTGCCCCGCCACCTCCGCCACCGACGGGCACTGGCCGGGCACGACGACGAGCGTCTGCGTCCCCTCCTGCTCGCCGCTCTCTGTGCGCAGGGTGACGCGGAGGGTGTGGTAGCCGAGAGGAGGTTCGCTGGGCAGGGAGAGCCGCACGTTGCCGTCCGAGTCCGGCTTCGCTTCGCCGCTCGCGCGCACCGCCTCGCCCGTTTCGGGGACGAGCTCCAGCGTCCATGCGACGTTCGCCGTCCACTCCGGCGCGCGGGCCAGCACGGTGGTGAGATTGGCATCGTCCACGCGCACCACGCGCACGGGCGGGAGGACGCGCGAGCGGTCGCGGCGCTCCCATTCGTCCAGCGCGGATTCGGCGTGGGCGGCGGTGGAGGCATCGATCCCCATCGCGCGAAGGAGCGCCACGCGCGTGCTGTCCGAGGTGGTGCGGGTCTCGGTGCCGGACTGGTCCACGTAGCTGGGGACGATCCCGGCCGCGGCGGCGAGGTCATGGAGGCTGGACGGCTGCTGCATTCGACGGATCTGTAGGGCTGAATGGAAGGGCGCCCTCTCGGCGCCGGACGGTGCGCCGGGGCAAGGGCGGTGCCTCGCGGGTTTCAGCTACACGTGTCCCGTCGCGGAGGCACGATGTTCGCCATGCACGAGGCCGCTTCGCAAAACGACAACCCCGCGGATAGACCATGTCAGGCCAATACTGGCGTCTTGTAGTGCTCGCGTGCGTGCTCGCCGCGTCGCCCGCGCGGGCGCAGGAGAGCTACGTGCGCGTGGCGGTGAGCCCCAATACGGACGCCACGGCGGTGGCGGGCGACAGCACCGCCATCCACGACTTCCACATGGTCCTGCGCGACCGGGAGCGCTGGGGGAAGCCCGCGCCCGACGTCAGCGGGCTGGCGCAGTACATCGCGGAAGACGCGGTGCTGCTGGCGCGCTTCGGCGAGATCTTTCGGGGGCGGCAGGAGATCCTCGCCTGGTTCCAGCGCATGCTCGGCTTCGGGCAGATCGACAACATGCGGCTCACGGCGGGCGCGTCGCGCGGGATGTTCTACGTGACGGGCCGCTACCGCCACCTGATCCACCGCCCTGACGGCCGCGGGCGGTTCATGGAGGACCTGGGGAGCTATGCCTGGGTCTGGGAGCGGCAAAAGGATGGTGTGTGGAGGATCCAATCGATGATGATGGTCCCGGAGCCCAACCCGGGGAGTCCCGCGAACCCGTACCAGTAGCATCGTGCACAAGATCAGCAGGCTGTACCTGACCGTTCCGATCGTCCTGGCGCTGGTGGCGCCCGCATCCGCCCAGGCGCGCGCGGGGTTCGCCAACGGCCGCGGCGGCGCCCGCGACGCCGTGCGCGAGGCGGCCCGCAACGCCCCCGAGGTGCGGGGGATGACGCCCGACGCGGCGTCGCTGCCGGGGCCGGTCTTTGCCCGCGGCGGCCGCCCCTTCTTCTCCGGCGTCTTCCTGGGCGACGCGGAGAGCAAGGTGGAGGTGATCGACGTCTCCATCCGCCGCTTCACCGCGATGGTGGGGAAGCGGCCGGCGCTGGTGAAGACCTTCCACGCCTTCAACGCGGACTTCTCCGCCCGCGGCTGGGCGGGGCGGCTCATCCGCAAGGTGCAGCGCGAGGGCTCCACCAACTACATCGCGCTCGCCCCCGCCTGGACCTCGGAAGTCCCCACCGACAGCGTCCTCGCCGCCATCCTCGCGGGCAGCGCGGACGACGAGCTGCGCAAGATCGCACGCGACCTGAGGGGGTTCGGCGCGCTGGTGCTGATCGAGCCGGGATGGGAGATGAACGGCCGCTGGGGATACCGCTGGCAGGGGGTGGACAACGGCCTCGCCGCCAGCGCGCCCGCCAAGTACGCCGATGCCTGGCGGCGGCTGGTGGACCTGTTCGCGCGGGAGGGCGCCACCAACGTGCGCTGGGTCTTCAACCCGAACACCGGCAACCCCGTGCTGGGCGGCGCCCCCGGCCCCGCGCACTGGAACTGGTGGGGGCGCTACTATCCGGGCGACGAGTACGTGGACTACGTGGGCTTCCACGGCTTCAACGGCCCGTCCGTCTGGTTCAAGCGGTGGATGCCGTTCGCGGAGCTGTTCAGCGGCCCCGAAGCGGACTTCGCGCTCCCGGAGATGGTGCGCCGCCACCCCAACAAGCCCATCCTCATGGGCGAGCTCGCGGCCGAGAAGGATCCGGTGGAGCTGCGCCGCGGCGGGTGGATCCGCGACGCCTACCGACAGATGATCGACCACCCCAAGATCGTGGGCGGCATCTGGTTCCACATGCAAAAGGAGACGGACTGGCGGGTGAACACCCTCCCCCAGGTCCTGCAGGCGTACCAGGAGGTCATGCGCGACCCCCGCGTTGCCGACACTTTCGTGGACGTCTCCCCCCGCCTTCCGCGCCACGGCCGGCGGTAGCGAAGCGCCCCCCTCCCCTGGCTGGTCGCCGGAGGAGGGGGCCTGCTCACGGACGCCCGCCGAGCCATTCCATCAGCACCCCGAGCGCGATCCCGCAGACCAGCAGCAGCATCCACGCGAGGACGAACTCGAATCCGGCGATGAGCATCAGGGCGGCGCCGCGGAGCCAGCGGGGGAGCCGGGCGGCGCGGCGGGTCAGCGGCTCGTCGACCCGGCGGAAGAGGCGCATGAACGCCGTGTCGTGGTCGATGGCCTTGCGCAGCCCGCCGTGGGTGTTGGACTGGGATGGGTCCAGCCGCAGCGATTCGCGAAACGCGGCGCGCGAGGCTGCGAGCTGCCGCAGGTGATAGAGCCGCCACCCCTCGATGGCGTGCGCCGTCGCGCTCTCCGGGTGCGCGGCCAGGAGGCGGGCTGAGACCTCCGCCGCCTCGCCGTGGTACCCCATCTCGATGAGCGCCGCCGCCAGCACCGTGTTGCACCCCTCGTCGTCCGGCACGATGGTGAGCCCCTGCCGCGCGCAGCGGACCGCCTCCTTCCAATCCCGCTGGTCCAGCCGGATCTGCCCCAGGAGGTGCCAGCCGTGGATGTAGCCGGGGTCCACGCGGATCGATTCCAGCGCCGCCCCGGCCGCCTCGTTCGCCGAGCCGCGCGACTTCAGCACGAACGCCAGCGCGTAGTGGCTGAACGGCGCCTCCGCGTCCCCGGCGACGGCCGCCTTCGCCGCGCTCAGCGCCGCATCCCACTGCTTCTCCTCCGTATGGCAGAGGGCCAGGAGGGCATGCGCGTAGGCGTCCTCCGGGTCCGCGGCGAGGGAGCGGGCAAGCTCTTCGCGCGCCTGCGCGTAGCGCCCCAGCCGGTAGAGGAGGCGTGCCCGCTCGTTGCTCTCGCCCGTCAGCGCGCGAAGACCCCGATGAAGCCCACGAACTCCACATTGGTCCGCGCCGCGCCGCCGCCCACCTGGAGCATGGCGGTCTCGTTGCCGTCCAGGAAGAGCGCGTCGGCGCACCCCGCCCGGTCGCGCAGGACGCGGGCGAGCTCGTACAGCGTGATCCCCCTGCCGCCCACCGTGTGCGCCAGCACCACCTCGTGCGGCCCGCACACCGCGACGGCGCTGCGGTTGAGCGGGGTGCCGCCGGGCAGGGGCGAGAACTTGGGATGGATGCGCCCGCCCAGCACCAGCGCCGGCCCCGACTGCGTCGCCTCGCGCATGCGCTCGCGGAGCGCGCCGGCTCGCTCGGTGGCGACGATGCGCGCGGTGCCGTCGCTCAGGATGGCGAAGACGGCGTTGGGCTTCAGGTAGAAGTTGCCGGCCCCAGAGCGCGTGTTCAGCGGGTCCAGCGTCTGGCCGCGTTCCACGTGCAGGCCGGTGGGCGTGCGATCCTTGTCAAAGATCCCCGCGTTGCTCACCGCCAGCAGCCGCAGCCCCGCCCCCCGCGCCCACCGTTCCACCGCCGCCGGCGACCTGAACGGCGCGCCGGACGGATCCTTCCACAGCATCCGCACCTCCGCGCGCCGCAGGTCCACGCGCACCAGCTGCACCCGCGCCGCCCCCTGCTGCACCGTGTCCACGCGCAACGGAGCGCCGCGCTGCGCCACGCACGGCGCCGCGAGCAAGCAGGCAAGGGCGGGGAGGAGGATGCGCATGGCTCGGATAATTGGGGGTGGTGGATGGTGGCGAGTGAACTCGCGGCAACAACAGCACAAAGTCCGCCTGCGCGGACTCGGGGTCAAATCTCGCGCTCACCAGACGGCTTCAGCCGTCTTCGCGTGGTTCCATGCGGGCGCCGGTCCCGCCCGCGCCCAAACCTGCGAAGGCAGGTTTCCCGCGGTTGTTGCAGCGGTTTCAACCGCCGGAACCAGCTCCGGAGCATCCCGACACATCCCCCCGCTTGCGCCCAAGGCCCATCTCCCATCCATTCCCCTCACCCCGGCACGGCTGCCGGATCACACGACCCTCGCGCAACCCGCTGTTGAGCACCATCACGCACCCCATAGCACAGCACCCGCCCGCACGCCGCGCCGCCCCGGCGGTCATCCTCGCCGCGTATGCGTGCGCGGTGTTCTGCAGCGCGTTCCTGCTCTTCCTAGTGCAGCCGGTATTCAGCCGCATGGTGCTCCCGCTGCTGGGCGGGTCGCCGGCGGTGTGGAACACGTGCATGCTCTTCTTTCAGGCCGCTCTCCTGGGCGGCTACCTGTACGCGCACCTCACCACGCGCTGGCTGCGTCCGCGCGCGCAGGCCACGCTGCACCTGGGGCTGATGGCCGCCGCGGCGATGGTGCTGCCGGTGTCCGTGGCCGGCGCCGCGCCGACGGGGGGCGGGTCGCCCATCCCCTGGCTCCTCCTGCTGATGGCGACCACCGTCGGGCTCCCGTTCTTCGTGCTGTCCGGCACGGGCCCCATCCTCCAGCGCTGGTTCTCGGAAACGGGCCATCCCGGCGCGGCCAACCCGTACTGGCTCTACGCCGCCAGCAACCTGGGGAGCATGCTGGCGCTCCTCGGCTACCCCGTCTTCGTGGAGCCCAACCTCCGCCTGGCTGCGCAGAGCCACGCCTGGACGCTGGGCTACGGCGCGCTGGCGATCCTGCTGGGCGGGTGCGCGCTGGCCGTGTGGCGCGCGCGGGGCGGGGAAGCGGCCGCCGAGCCCGCCGCGCCCATCGCCGGACGGGAGCGGGCGCTCTGGGTGGGGCTCGCCTTCGTGCCTTCGAGCATGCTGCTGGGCGTCACCACGTACATCACCACTGACCTCACGCCGATCCCGCTCCTCTGGGTGATCCCGCTGGCGCTGTACCTCCTCAGCTTCACCCTGGTCTTCGCGCCGCGTACCCTCGTGCCTCACAGCTGGATGCTGTGGATGCAGCCGCCGCTCTTGGCCGCGGCGGTCATGATGCTGCTGGAAGGGTGGCTGCGCGAGCCGTCGGTGGCGCTGCCCGTCCACCTGGGCGCGCTCTTCGTAACCGCGATGGTGTGCCACGGCGAGCTGTCGCGCCGCCGCCCGCCCGCGAGCAAGCTGACGGAGTTCTACCTGTGGATCTCGGTGGGCGGGGTGCTGGGTGGCATCTTCAACGTGCTGCTGGCGCCCGTCATCTTCACCCGCATCTACGAGTACCCGCTCCTCCTGGCCCTGGCCTGCCTCGCCCGGCCGCGCGCGGAGGAAAGGGAGGAGGTGCCGCGCCACCTGCTGTACGCGCTCCAGGCGCTGGCGTACGGCGGCGCGCTCCTGTACCTGGCGAACACGGAGAATCCGCTGCTCCCCGGCATCGCCATCGTGGCGCTGGCGGCGGCGGTGATCAGCCTGATGACGGTGGGGCTGGCGCGCGCGCCGGGATGGCTGGCGCTCTGCCTGGGCGGGCTCCTCCTGTCGCAGGTGCGAGCCGAGGTGATGTCGCCCAACACGCTGGCCACGCGGCGCACCTTCTTCGGCCACTACCGCGTCTACGTGAACGGAATCGGGGGCGGCTACACCGTCCTGGGGCACGGCTCCACCCTGCACGGCGCGCAGAGCCTGACGCAGGAGCTCACGGGCGAGCCGCTGACCTACTACGTCCGCAACGGGCCGCTGGGCGACATCTTCGCCACCAACCCGGTGGGAATGCGCGGCGTGCGGGTCGCCGTGGTGGGGCTGGGGACCGGCACCACCGCCGCGTACGCCCAGAAGGGAGAGGAGTGGACCTTCTACGAGATCGACCCCGGCATCGTGGAGATCGCGCGCAACCGCCACTACTTCACCTACCTGCACAACGCCGAGGCCCCCATCCGCATCGTCCTGGGCGACGCTCGGCTGTCGCTGGCGAAGGCGCCGCGGGGGGCGTACGACCTGATCCTCCTCGACGCCTTCTCGTCCGACGCGGTGCCGGTGCACCTCCTCACCCGCGAGGCGCTGGGCACCTACCTGGAGCGGCTGGCGCCGGGGGGGCGCATCGCGTACCACGTGAGCAACCGCTACCTGGACCTGGAGTCGGTGATCGGCGAGCTGGCGCGTGAGCGGGGGCTGGCGATCACGGTGGGGAGCGGCCCCAAGTCGAAGCCCCGCGAATACCAGCAGTCGTCCACCTGGGTGGTGGTCGCCCGCCGGCAGCGCGACCTCTTCGGGCTCGACAACCCCCCGCGGTGGCGCGCTCCGAAGCTGCGCCCCGGCGCCCGCCCCTGGACCGACGACTACTCCAGCGTGCTCAGCGTCTTCCGGGGATAGCGCCCGAACCTTTGCGGCGAGCCGGTGTACAAACGTCCGTATCGCCCGGGGCTTCGTCGTCCCCGGCCGCGAGCGGCGTGCGCCACCCCCCGGGCGTACCCGCGCGCCTCCTGGTGCCCGCGGCGTGCAGCCGCCCCATCTTCGACGGGAGTCCAGCCGATGTCCAAGAGCAACGGAACGAAGCGCCTGCGTGCCGAAGACGGCCGCGTCGACCTCACGGCCCGTCCCGGGTGGACCACGGCGCAGGAGCGCCTCCCGGCCGTGGGGGAACAGGTGCTCTGTGCCGGCGGCCCGGGCGAGGTGGTCGCCGTCCTGGGCAAGACGGGCGACGGAAGCCGGCTCCTGGAGATCCGCCTGGGCGACGTGCAGGCCAAGCCGTTCTTCGCCGCCGCCTCCAACGTGCTGGTGGCGCCACCCGCCTGACCCGCGCCGGGCCCGCTCGCACGAGCGGGCCCTTCTTGCTCCCTGATCGACACCGACGCGCCATCCGTGGCGCGTGTTTCGCGAAAAACGCCCAGCGGCCCCCGGTTTTCAGCCGGCGGGCCGCTTTATTGCGTCCTCGCGGGTGGGGCCTTCGCACGTCACTCAGCGGCGGGAGGAAGCATGGCGACAGCTCGCTCCGGCGACACCGTCCGGGTGCACTACACCGGGCGGCTGGAGGACGGAACCGTCTTCGACTCGTCGCACGGGCGGGAGCCGCTGGAGTTCGCGCTGGGCGCGGGCGAGGTGATCGCCGGCTTCGACGACGCGGTGGAGGGGATGGAGCCCGGCGAGTCGAAGTGGGTCTGGATCCCCGCGGCCAGCGCGTACGGCGCGCACGACGAGGACCTGATGCTGCTGGTCGAGCTGGACCGCTTCCCTCCCAACATCCGCCCCGAAGTCGGGCAGCGCCTCCAGATGAAGCGCGACGGCGGCGAGCCGGTCGTGGTCACGGTGGCCGAAGTCTCGGACGATGGCGCGGTGCTGGACCAAAACCACCCGCTCGCGGGGCGGGACCTCACCTTCGACCTGGAGCTCGTCGGCATCTCGTGACACACCCCGTGCCCTCCGCAAGGCACACGATCCAGGCCCCGCGACGGGCGGGGGCATCCACACACCCACAGGCAGAGGGTTCCATACCATGGAGAAGGTGACAGGCACGGTGAAGTGGTTCTCACAGGAGAAGGGATACGGCTTCATCCAGCGCGAGGACGGCCCGGACGTGTTCGTCCACCACAGCGCCATCCAGGGGTCGGGGTTCAAGTCGCTGGACGAGGGTGAGCGCGTGGAGTTCGAGGTGGTGGAGGAGCCCCGCGGCGCGAAGGCCGCCAACGTGGTGCGCCTGGACGCGCCCGCCGGCGGCTCCGGCGGCGGTGCCCCGGGCGGTGACGACGGCTACGGCAACCGTGGCGGCGGCGGGTACGGCGGCGGCGGCGGAAGCCGTGGCGGCGGCGGCTACGGTGGCGGTGGCGGAAGCCGCGGCGGCGGTGGTGGCGGCTACGGTGGTGGCGGGGGCGGGTACGGCGGCGGTGGGGGCGGCTACGGCGGCGGGGGTGGTGGCCGTGGCGGCGGTGGCGGCGGGCGTGGCGGCAGTGGTGGCGGCGGCCGCGACCGGGACCGCGACTGGTAGGGCCCCCTCCCCCCGGCCCCCTCCCCCGCCTGCGGGGGCGCAGGGCGGAGGAGGGGGAGAACTACGCCCCCGCCGCGACCATCGCGGCGGGGGCTTGTTGTCGCCCAACCATTCACATTCCCTGTAGGGGCGCGATTCATCGCGCCCGTGCCCGCCCCCACGCCGCAATCCGCATCGATCACCGATCCCGTAGGGGCGGTCCCGCGTGGCCGCCCGTGTCCAACCCGGCCCGGACCTCGTAGGGGCGGACCTGCGTGTCCGCCCTCGCTTGCCGTGCCACGGTGTTCGAAACGATCCAAAACGCCCGTACCGGGTACAAACGACCCACAGCGGCGAAGCCCCGCCGCGGCCGACCACACTGGGGAAGCAACGTGAAGCAGGACGAAACGCTGATCTACGAAGACCACGACCCATACCGCCTGGGCGAGCGGCGCCTGGGCGAGCCTGCGGGAATCTATCTCCTGGCGGGGTGCTTCCACGTCGCCAACTACACGAGTCGCGCCGCCGCCGACCTGCGCGAGCGGGGCGCCCTCCTGGTCGCGACCCTCTGCTTCAGCGAGGCCGACGCCGAGCGCTCCGTCTCGGGCGGCGCCCCGCACCCGCGCGGCCTCCCCTCCATCGTGCGCCCCCGTCCCAACGCCGCCCACCTGGAGCGCCCGGCGCGGAACTGAGGTCCGGCGAGTGAACTCGCTCCAACAACAGCACAAAGTCCGCCTTCGCGGACTCGCGGGCGGGATTCGCCGGGCACTTCGAAATTCCGCGCCGAGGAAAGGCCTGCCCAGGAGCGAATGAATTCGCGGCTGGAACCACACGAAGTCCGCCTCCGCGGACTGGCCCCGGCCGGGCGAGACGGCTTCAGCCGTCTTCCCGTGGTTCCAGCCGGGGGATTCATCCCCCGGAACCCCGGCCGCCACCCCGGTGACCGCGCCGCGCACGACCCCCGCCCGCCCAAACCTGCGAAGGCAGGTTTCCCGCGGTTGTTGCAGCGGTTTCAACCGCCGGGTACCCCCTGGCTAGACCCAACCCAAAAACCCTGCCCCCTCCCCCGGCATCCGGGAGAGGGGGCAGATCACGGCCGGGGCAGCCGCCCCGGCCGTCCCACAACCCGCGGGAATCCTACAGGTTGCCGCCGCGATCCAGCGTGTCGCGGTCGTGGCGCACCTCGTGGGCGTTGACCTCACGCACCTCGGCGCGCTCGGTGCGCAGGTCGGCCTCCACCATGCGCTCCTCGGTCACCTGCTGCGTGCGCACCACGAGTTCCTCCTTGGGCACCACGCGCTTCTCCACCACCGCCTCCTCGGCGGTCAGCGGAACGCGGATGTGCTCCTCGCCGATGGTGTGGCCGAGCCCGCCGGCCGCGACCATCCCGCCCTCGATGGGGCGGCGCTCCACCGTCACCTCGTCGTGGGTGAGCGGCACCTCGTGGCGCACGTGCTCGGTCTCCACGCGCTTCTCGATCTCCACCTCGCCCGCGCGCACCTCGCGCTTGCCGACGGCGAGCTGCTCCTCCGAGAGCGTCAGGCGCTCCTCGGTGCCGCGAAGCTGCTCGTTGCCGTGCAGCTGGCCGGCGCGAAGCTGCTCGTTGCCGTGAAGCTGGTCCGCGCGAAGCGAGTCGGCGGTGCCGTCCATCGGGAGGTTGCGGTCGCTGGGAGTGATGCTCATGGTCGCCCTTGGTTCGGGTTATTCGGAGAGGCCTTCCATCCTCTCCGCTCGGCTCGGCGGGAAAGCAACAACCGTTCCACAAACCTTGAACACCGATCAGGGCAAGCTGTTTTCGCGTAACGAGATAGCGACGCGCGGAAACACGGGGAGAGGCACCCTTCGCCCCTCCCCGTGATCCCCTGGCGCCGTCAGTGCGCGGCGGGGCGCTCCGGGGCTCGGAAGCCGATCTGGCGGCCGCGCGGGCCCTCGCGCTTCAGCTCGCTGCGCAGCTCCTCGTACTCGCGCTCCATCTCCGGCGTCACCGAAGCGCGGCTCTCCTTGAGCGCCGACTCGAAGAAGCGCATCGGCACCTCCGCCACGTCCAGGTCGGTGCGCAGCGCCATCAGCCCCGCGCGGCGCACCAGGTCCTCCAGGTCCGCGCCGGTGAAGCCGTGCGTGCGCTCCGCGATGGCCTCCAGCTTCACGTCCTCCGCCAGCGGCATCCCGGAGGTGTGGATGCGCAGGATGGTGAGCCGCGCCTCGCGCTCGGGCACCGTGATGTACACCAGCTCGTCGAAGCGGCCGGGGCGCAGCAGGGCGGGGTCCAGCAGCGTGGGACGGTTGGTGGCGCCGATCACCACGATCCCCTGCATCTCCTCCAGCCCGTCCATCTCCGCGAGGATGGTGTTCACCACCCGCTCCGTCACGGCCGGCTCGCCCAGCCCGCCGCCGCGCTGTGGCGCCAGCGAATCGATCTCGTCGATGAAGATGACCGTAGGCGCCACCTGCCGCGCGCGCTGGAAGAGACGCGTCACCTGCTGCTCGCTCTCGCCGTACCACTTGCTGAGCAGGTCCGACGACTTGGTGGCGATGAAGTTCGCCTCCGACTCGCGCGCGACGGCCTTGGCCATCAGCGTCTTGCCCGTCCCGGGAGGGCCGTACAGGAGGAAGCCCTTGGCGGGGCGGATCCCCAGGCGGCGGAAGGCGTCGGGGTGCTTCAGGGGGAGCTCCACCCCCTCCTTGAGCGCCCGCTTGGCGTCTTCGAGGCCGCCGATGTCGTCCCAGCCCACATCGGGGACCTGGATCATGATCTCGCGCACGGCGGAGGGCTGCACCCGCTTGAGCGCGTTGATGAAGTCGTCGCGGCACACGATCAGCCGCGCCAGCACGTCCGCCGGGATCTCCACCTGGTTCAGGTCCAGGGCGGGGAGGTGGCGCCGCAGCGTGTCGATGGCGGCCTCGCGGGCCAGCGCCGTGAGGTCCGCGCCCACGAAGCCGTAGGTGATGCGCGCGAGCTCGTCCAGGTCCACGTCGTTCCCCAGCGGCATGCCGCGGGTGTGGATGGCCAGCACCTCGCGCCGCCCCACCGCGTCCGGCACGCCGATGATGATCTCGCGGTCGAAGCGGCCCGGCCGGCGCAGCGCCTCGTCGATGGCGTTGACGCGGTTGGTGGCCGCGATCACCACCACGTTCTGCCGCGGCTTCAGCCCGTCCATCAGCGTCAGGAGCTGCGCCACGATGCGCCGCTCAACCTCGCCCGTCACCTCCTCGCGCTTGGGTGCGATGGAGTCGATCTCGTCGATGAAGACGATGGAGGGCGCCTGCTGCTCCGCCTGCTCGAACACCTCGCGCAGCCGCTGCTCGCTCTCGCCGTAGTGCCGCCCCATGATCTCCGGGCCGGCGATGTGGAAGAACTGCGCGCGCGCCTCGTTGGCCACCGCGCGCGCGAGCAGCGTCTTGCCCGTCCCCGGCGGGCCGTGCAGGATGACGCCTTTCGGCGGGTCGATCCCCAGCCGCTGGAAGAGTTCGGGGTGCTTGAGCGGGAGCTCGATCATCTCCCGCACCTGGTCGATGGTGGGCCCCAGCCCGCCGATGTCGTCGTAGGTGATGTCGCCGCGGCTGGGGTCTTCCGGCTCCGCGTACTCGGGAAGGAGCTCGATCTCGGTGTCCTCCACCACCTGCACGATCCCGCGCGGCGTCGTCCCCACCACGCGCAGGCGGATCTCCTGCAGCGCGTACGCCGTCTGCTGGAAGAAGGTGCGAAAGAGCTCCTCGGGGAACGCGCCCGGGTCCTCGGGACCGCGCGAAGTCTCGGTGCGCTGGTAGGCGGATGTGGAGATCGTGTCGCCCTGCGTGAGCGGGCGGCGGAAGAGGGTGCGGCGCAGGGCGTCGCCGGTGCCCATCAGCCGCAGGTTCTCCTGCGCGGGGGCCAGCGTCACGCGGCGGGCGGGCTCCACCTTGGCGCAGCGCACCTCCACGTAGTCGCCGATGCTGACGCCGCTGTTGGTGCGCTGGAGGCCGTCCAGGCGGATCAGGTCCAGCCCGTCGTCCTCCGGGTACGGGGGAAGCGCGACCGCGGCGGTGACCTGCGGCCCCACGATCTCGATGATCTCGCCCTCCTTGAGGCCCAGCGCCTGGAAGGTGCGCTGCCCCAGCCGCGCCGTGCCCTTGGCCATGTCCTCGCGCTTCGCCCCGGCCACCTGCAGCCGCACGCTCTCTCCCTGCTGCTCTCGATCCGCCATCCGCGCGCTCCTCGTGGTGCCGTTTTGCCCCGCCCCGTGTGCGGGGGAGGCCGCGCAGGCGCAAGTTCCAATCCACCCGCGCAGCGACCTGTGCCCGGCCGCGGGACGGCCCTTGCGTCTTTCTTTCCCGCAGGAGCCTGGTGCAGAAGGTGTCACGCAAAGCCGCGAAGCCGCGAAGGAAAGACGGGGAAGCACTTTCTTTGCGCCTTTGCGCCTTCGCGTGAGATCATTTCTTTCCGAATAGCAGGGCCACCCGCAGCCACGGAGAGACCGGCATGTCCGCACCGCAACCGCAAGCCTTCCGCCCGCTGGACCGCGCCGGCGCCGACGCGATCCTGGCCCGGAACCGGGTGGGGCGGATCGCCTACACGCGCCGCGGCCGCCTGGAGGTGGAGCCCGTCCTCTACGCCTGGGCGGACGGATGGCTGTGGGCGCGCACCTCGTACGGCTCCGGCTGGGCGGCCATGATCGGCGAGTCGCACGGCACCCCCATCACCTTCGAGGTGGACGAGGTGGAGGCGGGGTTCCGCTGGCGGAGCGTGGTGGTGCGGGGAATCCTGCATCCCGTGGAGCACCCCGCCGACGGCGGCGATCCGGCCGTGTGGGTGCACGCGGTGGAGCTGGTGCGCGCCCTGGACCCGGGGATCACGGGCGCCGCGTTGCGCAGCTCGCTGGTGAGGATCGCGGTGGAGGAGGCGGTCGCGCGGGAGGGCGGCGGAGAGGGGTAGCACTGGCGCGCGGGCCCGCGGGGGGGCACCTTGTCGGCCGCCCGCGCCCTGAATCGCGGGTGAGTCCCGTTTTTGCGTACCGTGTCCACATGGAGCCGGTGCGCCGCCGAAGCCGGGCCGTGTGCCCGCCAGGACCTACGATCATCCGGAGAACCAACGTGCCCGCAACGACCTCCGCTCACCGCCAGCAGCTTCTGCTCTTCGCGCGGAACTTCCTGAAGCACCCGCGCATGCTGGGCTCGGTGATCCCCAGTTCCCGCTACCTGGTGAACGAGATGCTGGGCGAGGTGGACTGGGACAGGGCGCGGGTGATCGTGGAGTACGGCCCGGGAGTGGGGACGTTCACGCACAAGATCCTGAAGCGCCTCCACCCGGACGGCATCCTGGTGGCCATCGAGACGAACACGGACTTCGTGAGCTTCCTGCAGCGCGGCGCCGCCGACCCGCGCCTGCACCTGGTGCACGGCTCCGCGGCGGACGTGGGGAGCATCCTGCAGCGGATCGGGCGCGGCAAGGCGGACTACATCATCTCCGGCATCCCGTTCAGCACCATGCCCGCCGCCCTGCGCGACGGCATCGTGCGCGCCACCCGCGACGCGCTCACCCCCACGGGCGCCTTCCTGGTCTACCAGTACTCCAACGGCGTTCTGCCGAACCTCAAGCGCACCTTTGGCCGCGTGAAGCTGGGCTTCGAGCCCCGCAACATCCCGCCCGCGCGCCTGTACTACTGCAGACCGTAACGGCCCCCACCCCCGCGCCCCCTCCCCCAAAACAACCTGGGGGAGGGGGCGGTTGCATCGGTGCCGGCGGCCCGCATCCCGAGCCCGCCCCTTCCTTCGCTCTCCCCGCGTCTCCGCGCCTCCGCGTGAGCCCAGCGGTCCGGGCGTCCGAAATCGCTCGTTCGCGCGTTCTGTGGCTCGCAAGCATGGGCTCTGAAGGGGCGCGCCCAGGCCAGAGTCTTCTTGCGGAGAGGCGGGGCGGAGAGTAGCTTCTGAGTTCAACCCGCCCCGTTCCCCGTGTCCAGAGACGCCCCAGCGGGCGAGCCAGGGGCGCGTTCCGCAGTCCATAGGTCCGTGTAGTCCGTGGGAGCGGCTCCGCTCCTGGCGCCCTTCCGCCACGTCCACCATTCGCACACACGGAGGCGACCCGCGCACATCCGCACACACGCGCAGGACATCTTACCAACCCCCAACGAGGAAGTATGTCGAAACGCATCCTGTCGTTCGTCATGTCCCTGCTCCTGATCGCGGGGAGCGCCATCGGCGCCTCCGCGCAGCAGCGGCAGGTGACGGGTACGGTGACCGGTGCCGACCAGGCGCCCGTCGCCGGCGCCACCGTCACCATCACCGGCACTCGCCGCGGCGTCCAGACCGACGCCGGCGGCCGCTTCACCATCGGCGTCCCCGCGGGCGACGCCTCGCTCACCGTCAGCCGCATCGGCTTCAGCAGCCGCGTCGTGGCGGTTCCGGCCGGCCAGAGCAACGTGACCGTCCGCCTCCAGTCGGACATCCTGAACCTGGAAGCCCTCGTGGTCACCGGCACGGCCACCACGGTGCGCCGCCAGAACGCGGCGAACGCCGTGGCCGTGGTGAGCCGCGCGGAGCTCCAGCGCGCCCCGGCGCCCACCATCGAGCGCGCCCTGCAGGGCAAGGTGGCCGGCGCGCAGATCGTGACCAACTCCGGCGCACCCGGCGGCGGCGCGCAGTTCCGGATCCGCGGCATCAGCACGCTGATCGGCAACAGCTCGCCGCTGTACGTGGTGGACGGGGTGATCATCTCCGACGCCGGCATCGCCGGCGGGCAGAACTTCGTCTCCGGCGCCGGCACGCGTACCGACATCGCCGGCGTACAGGACAACGTGGTGAACCGCGTGGCCGACCTGAACCCGGCCGACATCGAGTCGGTCGAGGTGCTCAAGGGCGCGTCGGCCTCGGCCGTGTACGGCTCCAAGGCGGCCAACGGCGTGATCGTGATCCGCACGCGCGGCGGCCGGGCCGGCGCTCCGCGCTTCAACCTCACGCAGCGCTTCGGCTACGCGGAGCAGGCCCGCACGCTGGGCTCGCGGAGCTGGACTCGCCAGGAGGCCAAGGACGAGCTGCACCTGACCAACGCCGAGCTCGACACGTACTTCAACGCCGACGGCTCGCCCAAGGCCGTGTACGACCACGAGTCGGACGTGTTCGGGCGCCGGGCGCCGCAGTCGGAGACCAACGTCTCCGTGAGCGGCGGCACCGAGGCCACGCGCTACTACGTCTCCGGCACGGTGGCGAACAACGAGGGGATCGCGGCCAACACCGGCTTCAACCGCCAGGGGCTGCAGCTTCGCCTCGACCAGACGCTGGGCTCGCGCCTGCGGGTGGGCGTGTCCGCCAACGTGAACCACACGGTGGCGGCCCGCGGCCTTACGGGCAACGACAACAACGGCGTGTCGTACTACGCCGCCATCTCGTTCACCCCGAGCTTCGTGAACCTGGACGGGAGCAACGGGATCTACCCCTCGAACCCGTTCGCCCCCAGCAACCCGGTGCAGACCGCGGCGCTCTCGACCAACGACGAGAACACCTGGCGCACCATCTCGTCGCTGAACGTCACGTACGACATCCTGGAGCGCGGCGCCCACCGGCTGCAGTTCCTGGGCAACGGCGGCGTGGACTTCTTCCAGCAGCGCAACGCCCTGTTCTACCCGGCGGAGCTGCAGTTCGAAGACGACGACAACCTGCCGGGCACCGCGGTCAACACGAACGCGAACAACACCAACGTCAACGGCAACCTGAACCTCGTCCACATCTTCGACCCGGAGGGCGGCTCGTTCCGCGCGACGACGTCGGTGGGCCTGCAGTACGAGGACCGGGACCTGACGACCAACGCCGTGGGCGGGCGCTACCTGATCGGCGGCGTGCGCCTTCCGGAGACGGGGGCGAACACCACCCTGAGCGGCGCGCGCACCCGCACGCGCGACCAGGGCTTCTTCGGCCAGGAGGAGCTCCTTCTGCTCGACGAGCGCCTGACGCTCACCGGCAGCCTGCGCGCCGACCGCAGCAGCAACAACGCGGACGCGAGCGAGTACTTCCTGTACCCCAAGGCTTCGGCCTCCTTCCGCCTGGGCAACCTGGTTCCGCGGGTGGACGACATCAAGCTGCGCGCGGCGTACGGCTCCAGCGGCAACCAGCCGCTGTTCAGCCAGCGCTTCGCCCCGCTCTTCGTCAGCAACCTCGACGGGCAGCCGGGGATCCAGGTCAACGGCACCTTTGGCGCCAGCGACCTGCGCCCGGAGCGCACCACGGAGCTTGAGGGCGGCGTGGACTTCACGCTGTTCGGCGGCAACGCGCGCCTGGAGCTGACGGGCTACAACAAGGTGGTGACGGACTTCCTGCTGTCGCGCACCCTGGCCCCGTCCACGGGCTTCAGCACGCAGTTCTTCAACGGCGGCGAGCTTCACGCCCGCGGCTTCGAGGCGCTGCTGGAGGCCACACCGGTGCGCCGCGACAACCTGACGTGGCTCACGCGCACCACGTTCTACCGGAACCGCCACAAGATCACCGACCTGCCGGTGCCGGCGTTCCGCCCCGCCAGCTCGAGCTTCGGCTTCGTGTACGGCGGCTACCTGATCCAGAACGACGAGTCGCCCACCGCCATGCTCGGCTTCAAGGACGGCGAGCGGGTGATCTACGGCGATTCGGAGCCGGACTTCCTGATGGGCTTCACCAACGACTTCACGATGGGGCGCTTCACCCTCTCGTCGCTGGTGGACTGGAGCAAGGGCGGCCTGGTGGCCAACCTTACCCGCAGCTACTACGACGACGCCCGCACCTCGCCGGACTTCCTGGCGCCGGCCAGCGTGGCCCGCAACCCGGACGGCACGGTGATCCCGCGCGACTTCAACGAGTGCGACTACACCTGCCTTTCGGGTGAAGAGCGCGCCGCGCTGGTGGGTGCCTGGTCCCCGTACATCGAGGACGCCTCCTTCGTCAAGGTGCGCGAGGTGTCGCTGGCGTACGACGTTCCGTCGGAGATCCTCAACCGTGCGGGCCGCGTGAACAGCGCGCGCATCACGCTGGCCGCGCGCAACCCGTACATGTGGACGCGCTACACCGGGCTCGACCCGGAGGTCAGCAACTTCGGCAACCGCTCGGTGGGCCGTAACATCGACGTGACCCCGTTCCCGCCCAGCCGCTCGTTCTGGCTCGGCTTCAACGTGGGCTTCTGAGATGACGAGCCACCGACTTCCCCTGCGAAGGAACACAGGATTTTCCATGAACCGACGCGCTTTGCTTCCCCTTCTGGCCGGGGCGCTGGCGCTGGGTGCTTGCGACACGGATCTCACGATCCCGAACTACAACAGCCCCAGCATCAGCGACCTCCAGAACAATCCCACCAACAGCGGCGTCCTTACCGCCGCCACCGGGCTGCTGATCGGCACGCGGCAGGAGCAGGCCGGCTACGTGCGGATCGGCGCCGTGCCGGGCCGCGAGGGGTACTTCGTGGACCCCAACGAGGGCCGGTACGTGCGGCAGCTGGCCGCCGGCACGCCGGACGCCTCGGACTTCACGGGCGGCTCGTACTGGGCCGCGCCGTACAACGCGATCCGCACGGGCAACCTCATCCTGACGATCGCGGACGATCCGCGCCTCACCTTCAGCGCGTCGGAGCGGGCCTCCATCAAGGGGTTCGTGAAGACGATGCAGGCGTTCAACTTCCTGCAGATCCTGAACTGGCGCGAGCAGATCCCGATCGCCGTGGGCGTCTCTCCGGAGGAAGCTCCGGCGCCGCTGGTGAGCCGCGCTGAGGCGTTCGCCTTCATCGCGGGGCTGCTGGACGAGGGGAACACGGACCTGGGCGCCGCCAGCGGCACCCTGCCGTTCTCCACGGGCCTCGGGCTGAGCCAGTACGGCTTCAACAACGCGGCGACGTTCCGCCAGTTCAACCGCGGCCTCAAGGCCCGCGTGGAGGTGTACCGCGCCACGCTCGGGCACACGGCGGTTCCGTCGAGCCCGGCCAACTACACGGCGGCGCTCGCGGCGCTGAACGAGTCGTTCATCGACGTGAGCAGCGGCAGCCGCACGGTGCTCAACAAGGGGCTGTACTTCTCGTACAGCACCGCGTCGGGCGACCTGGGTAACTCCAACTTCGACAACAGCGGCCGCCTCATCGCGGACAACCGCAACCGTACGGAGGCCCAGCTGCAGGCGGGCGGCGCGCGCGACGCGCGTCTCCTCCTCAAGCAGGATTCGGGGCTGGTGAACCGCGTCTCCATCGGGCTCACGAGCACGGAGCGCTTCCGTCTGTACGACACCCGCCCGTTCTTTGGCGGTGGCGGCAGCGCTTCGCCGATCCCGGCGATCCGCAACGAGGAGCTGATCCTGCTCCGCGCCGAGGCACGGTACTTCTCGGGCAACCTTCCGGGCGCCCTGGATGACCTGAACTTCGTGCGCACCAACTCGGGCGGCCTTGCGCCGCTCCTGGCGACGGACATCGCGACGCCGGCGCAGTTCATCACCCGGCTGCTGTACGAGCGCCGGTACTCGCTCCTCTTCGAGGGCGGGCACCGGTGGATCGACCACCGCCGTTTCGGCCGCCTTGCGGATCTCAACTCCACGGGCGTGTCGGACGCGTCGCGGGCGAACGACAAGACCTTTGCGTTCTTCCCGCTGCCGATCAACGAGCAGCTCGCCCGCGGCCTGTAGCACCGGCCGCTGGTGAAGGAAAATGGGGGGCGCGGCGCTTCGGCGCCGCGCC
>DASVTZ010000161.1 GCA_036387335.1 Longimicrobium sp. | reverse complement strand
CGCCTGGGTCGCGGACCGCCCCGCGGACGAGGTGCGCGACGCCTTCCCTGACCTCTTCAAGTCGCCGCGGGCAACCGACACCAACGGCGCCATGGCCCCGCTCGACCTCCGCATCTACAAGCAGACGGTGGAGGGGCTGCGCTGGCTGCACGAGCTGCGCGACGAGGCGGAGGTCTCCATCGTCCCTCAGGCCCCCGCCGATGCGCCGACGACGCTGGTGGAGGTCTACCCGTCGATCGCCGTCAAGGACCTGGGGATCAAGGGCTCGCGCGTCCCCTCGCGCCCCGGCGAGGTGCGGGCGAGGCCGGCGGGGCTGCGCACCTTTTTCTCATTCGAGCACCCGTCGCTGGAGGTCATCGCCTGCACCCTGGAGGACGCCCGCGACGCCTGCATCGCCGCGCTCGCCGCCTGGCAGTGCCGCGAAGACCTGGACCAGCCCTTCCGCACCTCCCGCGTCCCCGAGGAAACGCTGCGGCTGGAGGGATGGATCTACCGCCCGCCCGCGGCGCTGGGGTAAGGGCCCCCTCCCCCGCCTGCGGGGGCGCAGGGAACGGCGTGCGATCCGGCCCTGAACCGGCGGTTGAAACCGCTGCAACAACCGCGGGAAGCCTGCCTTCGCAGGCTCGGCTGGGGCAGATTGGTGTGCGGGGGCGCGCGGGCGCCGGAGCACCGGGGGATAAATCCCCCGGCTGGAACGACGCGAAGGCGGCTGAAGCCGACTCGTGCAACGGGCACCAGACCCCCGAGTCCGCGAAGGCGGACTTTGTGCTGTTGTTGCTGCGGTTTCAACCGCCGGTGCGGATCCTAACAACCGACAGCCGCCGCCGGCAATCGGGAGCCCGGAAGCGGTCGGACGCACCCATGGTGTGGGTGGGCGTTGGCCGAAAAGAGACGCGGCTGGCCCCCGAACCTGGAGGCCAGCCGCGGCGCATCGCGTGACACGGGCGCGATGAATCGCGCCCCTACGAGGCATTGGTGTAGCACGCGGCAGTTCTCCCCCTCACCCGCCCTGCGCCCCCGCAGGCGGGGGCGGGGGCCGGGGGGAGGGGGCCCCTACGCCGGCGCCTTCACGCGCAGGTCTTTCCGCAGGATCTTGCCGATGGGGCTCTTGGGGAGCTCGGCGCGGAACTCGATCTGCTTGGGGATCTTGTAGGAGGCCAGCGACTCGCGGCAGTGCGCGATCAGGTCCTCGGGGGTCGGGGCGGTGTCGGAGGGGACGACGAAGGCCTTCACCGCCTCGCCGCTGCGCTCGTCGGGGACGCCGATGACGCCCACCTCGCGGACGCCGGGGTGGCGGGCGAGGACCTCCTCCACCTCGTTGGGATAGACGTTGAAGCCGCTCACCAGGATCATGTCCTTTTTGCGATCCACGATGCGGAAGAATCCGTCCGGGTCCATCTCCGCCACGTCGCCCGTGCGCAGCCAGCCGTCCTTGAGCACGCGCGCCGTCTCTTCGGGGCGCTGCCAGTAGCCGGACATCACCTGGGGACCGCGCACCGCCAGCTCGCCGGGCTCGCCCTCGGGGAGGGGATCGCCGTGCTCGTCCACCAGGCGCACCTCGGTGGAGGGGAGGGGGATGCCGATGCTCCCCTCCTTCACCGCCACGCCCACCGGGTTGAAGGTGACGACCGGCGAGGTCTCCGTGAGGCCGTACCCTTCCACGGCCTGGTTCCCCGTCACCTTGAGCCACTTGCGGCCGGTAGAGGGGTGCAGCGCCATCCCGCCCGCGCCGGCGAACTTGAGGGTCCTGGGGGGCTTCTCGATGAACCACGGCTCGTCGGCCAGGGCGTTGAAGAGCGTGTTCACCCCGGTAAAGGCCGTGATGGGGAACTTCTGCCACGCCGCCTTGAGGTTGCTCACCGGGCGCGGCGACGGGATCAGGATGTCGTGGCCGCCGATCTGGTAGAAGAGCAGGAGGTTGCAGGTGAAGGCGAAGATGTGGTACAGCGGCAGCGCCGTGAGTACCACCTCCTTCCCATCGTCCAGGATCCTCGAGTTCATCTCCAGCATCTGGGCCGTGTTCGCCAGCAGGTTGCCGTGGCTGAGCATGGCGCCCTTGGACACGCCCGTGGTGCCGCCCGTGTACTGGAGCGCCGCAAGCGAGTCCGGCCCCACGCCGTCCAGGTAGCCCGGCACGTTCGCCCCGCCCGCGACCGCGGCGCGCCCCAGCTTCAGCACCTCCTGGAAGGCGGTGTGCGGCACGGTGGTGGCTGGGAGCTGTTTTTTCACGAACTTGAGCACCGCGCGGATCAGCATCGCCTGCACGGGCGAAAAGAACTCCGTGATGCGCACAGTCACCACCGTCTCAACCGGGGTGGCGGGGAGCACGTCGGGGAGGCGGTCGGCGAAGAGGTCGCTGATCACCAGCACGCGCGAGCCCGCGTCGGAGAACTGGTGGATCATCTCCGGCGCGGTGTAGAGCGGATTGGTGTTGACGGCTACGCACCCCGCCTTGAAGATGCCGAACAGCGCGATGGGATACGCGAGCGAGTTGGGCATCTGCACCGCCACCCGGTCTCCGCGGGCCAGGCCGAGGGTGCCGCGCAGGTACGCCGCGAACTCGTCGGACATGCGGTCGACCTCGGCGTAGGTCAGCGACCCCGTCATCCCGTTGGGCATGCACTGCGAGAAGGCGGGCGCCGCGGCGTGCTTCGCCGAGGAGCGCCGCACCATCTCCGGGATGTGCTGAAAGCCCGAGTCGGTGATCTGGGGTCTGGTGCCGGGGGCGTACTGCGAGATCCAGGGTTGCGTGGGCATCGGCGCGGCTCCGGTGCGGTTGGGTGGGGTGCTCGATACCTCTTCGCGGCTGGGCGCGTACGGTATGATTGCACCAAGGCGGGGCATACGGCAACTGCATCCCTCACGCAAAGACGCGGAGGCGCGGAGAAAAGCTTCTCTCCCCGCGCCTCCGCGTCTCAGCGTGAGCCCTGCCGTCAATCGGCTACGACCAGCGTTTCGGGGGCGCGCCGCTCCGCTTCGGGAGCCGGCGCGGCGGCCTCTTCGGCCAGCTTTCCGAACATCCCCGGCAGCTCCACCCCGCCGATGTCGCGGATCACCTGCATCATCGGCGGCAGGGTGCGCGTCATCCCCTGCAGGAAGTTGGGCGCGGCGCCGCCCGTGCCGCCGTCCCACACCACCACCTTGTCGAACTTGATGTTGGAGATGGCCGTGGCCGCCGTGGTGGCCAGCGTGTCCATGTGCTCCAGCATCAGGAGCTGGTAGGCCTGCTGCGGTCCGCCGCACGCCTCCACGATCTGGCGCAGGCCGTCGGCCTTCTTGGCCAGGATCTCGTACTGGCCGCGCGCCTCGGCCTCCAGCTTGGCGTAGATCGCCGCGGCCTCGGCCTGGGCGCCCAGCTTGCGCTTCTCCGCCTCGGCCTCGGCCTCCACGATGGTGCGGGCCTTCTCGGCCTTGGCCGGGGCTTCCAGGGTGGCGCGCTGCTCGGCCTCCACCCGCTCCGCGTCGGCGAGGGCGGCCCGGGCCATGGCGCGGTTCTGCGCCTCCATCACGGCGGCCTCCGCCTCGCGCTTGCGCCCCTCGGCCACCTGGTACGCCTCCGCCTCGCGCACCTTGAGCTGCGCCTGCGTGGCCACGATCTGCGCCTGCGACTGCGCCTCTCCCGCGATGGCCAGCGCGTTGGCGTTGGCGATGGCGATGCGCTTCTTCTGCTCCGCTTCCTTGATGGCGGCGTCGCGCTCGAAGGCGGCCGTCTGCTCGCCCACGCTCTGCTCCTTGTCCAGCAGCGCGATGCGCACGGCCTGCTGGCGCTGCGCCTCCTTGATCTGCGCCTCGCGCTCCAGGGCGGCGGTCTCCTCGCCGACCTTCTGCTCCTTGTTCAGCTCGGCCACGCGCACCGCCTGCTCGCGCGCCGCCTCGCGGGTGCCGATCTCGCGCAGCTTGGTGGCGTTGGCCACCTGGATCACCTTTTCGCGCTCGGCCTCGGCCACGCGCACCTCGCCCATCTTCTCCTGGTCGGCCACGTCGCCGCGCGCCTTCTGCACCGCCTCGGCCGCCGCCTTGCGCCCGATCGCCTCGATGTACCCCGACTCGTCGTTGATGTCGGTGATGTTCACG
Organism: Longimicrobium sp.; assembly: GCA_036387335.1. Lineage (NCBI taxonomy): Bacteria > Pseudomonadati > Gemmatimonadota > Longimicrobiia > Longimicrobiales > Longimicrobiaceae > Longimicrobium > Longimicrobium sp. Next base: position 20,032 of record DASVTZ010000161.1, on the reverse strand, counting down.
TTCAGCAGAACGAGACCGACCTTCTTGAGCTCCGGCTCCAGCGACGTCTGGATGTTGTGCAGGAACGACTCGCGGTCGCGGTTGATCTCCTCGATGCGCATGGAGGCGATCACCTGGCGCAGCTGGCCGAAGATGATGTCCTGCGCCTGCCGCTTCACCTGGTTCTGGTCCAGCTTCAGCAGGCGGATGGCTGCGTTCTGCCGCACGTCTTCCTCGGTGCCCACGGCCACGGTGAAGACGCTGGGCACGCTCACGCGGATGTTCTCGAAGGAGAGCGCGTCCTTGAGCGGGATGTCGATCTGGATCGGCTCCAGCGTCAGGTAGTCGTACTCCTGGATGACGGGCCACACGAAGGCGCCGCCGCCCGAGATGCACTTGGCGGAGTTCCCCCCGCCCACCATCCCGGAGATCACCAGTACCTTGTTGGCCGGGCAACGCCGGTAGCGGCTGGCGAGGAAGAGGGCGAACCCGAACGCGATCACCACTCCCAGGAGCGCGCCGCTCCCCAGGATGGCGTTGGGGCTCAGCTGCAGCATGGCGATGGAGCTAGCGGGAGACATCGATGGAACCTCCAAGGAGGGGTGAGGGTGCGACTTCGAGCGTCCCCGGACCGAGGACGTCCACGACGACTACGGGTGTGCCCGTGGGGAGGGGCCGGTCGGACACCGCCTGGCACTCGACGGTGCGGCCGCCCAGCGTGATGTGGACCTTGCCGGGCGAGCTGCCGCCGGGGATCCCCAGGTACACGGTGGCGGGGTTGCCCACGGCGTGCTCCATCCGCACGGTGCCGTCGCGCTCCAGGCGCATCATCTGGCGCATGGCCCAGGCGACGGCGCACAGCGCCAGCCCGCCCACCACGGCGGCCACTCCCAGCGCCGGCCACAGCCCGCGCCCGGTGGCCTGCACCCACATCCCCGCCAGCCCAAAGAAGGCCAGCCCCGACGCCAGGGCGCGGATGCTGAGGAAGTCGTGGTCGGTGTCCGTGTCGATGGTGTCCAGCGCGTGCGTGCCGAGCCCCACCGCGCCCAGCAGCAGCTGGAGCACCAGCACGGCGGCGCCGACGACTGCGCAGATCAGGAATGCGTTTTCCACGTCTCGAATGGATCGGGAGTGGGGTGCCCCCTCCGGGGCCGGAGGGGGTCATGCAGGGGTACGAGGCCCGCGCGGGGCGGGTTTCGGAGCGGAGCTAGCTCTGCGCGGGGGCGGACTGGGCGCCGGCGGGCGCGAGCCAGGTCACCTGGCCGCCCAGGCCGTCCACGTGGGTGAAGTTGTCGTCGTGGTCGATCCCGGCGACCTGCGTGTGGGCGGGCGTCTGCTTCATCACCCACCCGCGCTGCGGGATGACGGCGTCCACGTTGTATGCGCCCCAGTAGTGCTGGAACTTGAGCGTCGCGTAGAGCTGCCCGTTGGAGAGCACCGGCTGCCACCCCACGTAGATCCCCGGCGTGTACCCCGCGCCCGCCACGGCATCGAACCAGTTGTTGCAGTACGCCTCCACGTCCGCGGCGGAAGAGGAGGTGGAGACGCTCTCCAGGTCCAGCCACACGTTGACGCCCGGCGGAAAGCCGATGGCGGCGACGAACTGCGCCGCGTCCGCGCCGTACTGCGCGCCGAGGGGACCGGAGGCGGCCCACTCACCGGCTTCCACGTGCTGCACCGGCATCAGCGCCAGCCCCGCGCCGAGCAGCGTCTGCGCCTCGGCGGCGGATAGGTCGTGCGAGGCCATCTGCGTGCGCCCCACGTAGCGCACGCAGAACTGGTAGCCCGCCTCCACGAACTGCCGTGCGACGGAGGCGGAGATGACGGCGTTGGCGTCGAAGCCCTTGATGCCCGCGGGTGCGCTGACGACGGTGCCCTGGAGTGCCATGGGGGATTCTCTGTGGGGGGAGTACGGCGGGGGACGAGCGCATGGAGGATATACGAAGCGCGCGCCGGACTCAATCCCTTCGGCGCCACAATCGCTCCGTCACCCCACGATGCGGCGCGCGGCGGCGAAGACGTCGTCGAGCATGGCCGGGGTCAGGCGCCCGGTAAAGGTGTTCTGCTGGCTGGGGTGGTAGGAGCCGATCAGCGTGAGCCCGCCGTCGAGGCGCACCTCCACGCCGTGGCCGAAGTGCGGCAGCGGGGCGGGGAGCACGTGCCCCAGCTCGCGCAGCGTCCGCAGCGCCGCGTCCCAGCCGAAGCCGCCCAGGCACACGATGGCGCGCAGACCGGCGAGCGCGCGGATCTCGCGCAGGAGAAAGGGGAGGCAGGCGTCGCGCTCGTCGGGGGCGGGCTTGTTGTCGGGCGGGGCGCACTTCACGGCGGAGCTCACCCAGGCGCAGGCCAGACGCAGCCCGTCGCCGCGGTCCAGTGAGGTGGGTTGGTTGGCGAAGCCGGCGCGGTGCATGGCCGCGTAGAGGAAGTCGCCGCTGCGGTCGCCGGTGAACATCCGCCCCGTTCGATTGGCGCCGTGCGCGGCGGGGGCCAGCCCCAGCACCAGGAGGCGCGCCGCCGGGTCGCCGAAGCCGGGAACCGGGCGGGCCCAGTACTCCCACTCGCGAAAGGCGCGGCGCTTCTCCGCCCCCACGCGCTCGCGCCACTCTACCAGCCGCGCGCATCGCCGGCACGCGGTCACCTCGTCCTGGATCACCCGCAGCATCATCAAGCTTTCGTGAACGGCGAAACTGCAATCTCACGCGGAGGCGCGGAGACGCAGAGAAAAACAACAGAAAAGCCTCACACAGAGAGAACACAGAGGGTAAGAAGAACTTGTGCCGTTCTCTCTCTGCGCCTCCGCGTCTCCGCGTGAGGCCAGCTGTTTGCCTGTACCCCGGTCAAATCCATAGGAGCCGGAACGAACGAGCCCCCCAGTGTACGCCGGGGGGCTCGTCTTCACGGAGTCGGGCTGGATGGCGGCACCGGACTGGGCGCCGGCTGCGTCTCGGGCCGGGTTGGGGCCGGCGACGACGCGCCGCTCGTAGCGGCCTCTCCCGCGGTGTAGGTGTTCGATCCGCTCGGGGGCGCCGACTCGCGCTGCTCCGTGGGCCGCGCGGTGTTCACCGGCGGGCGGATGGTGTAGTCGCTCGGCGATGGCGAGTTACCCGCGCGCGCGTTGCGCCACCGCGCCGACACGCTCCCGTACCCGCCGGAGCGCATGCTCTCCAGCTCGCGGCGCAGGTCGCTGATGCGGATCGGCCGGGAGCCATCGGGCCCGGACGCGTTGCGGTAGCTCCGCATCTCGTCGCGAAGCTGGCTGAGGCGCGTGCCCTGGCGCGGCGCCTGGTCCACACCCGTCTCCGGCTCCGGGCGGCGGCCGCCCGGCTTGCGCACGCCGGTGGTGTCCGACCTCGGCGGCGCGCTCACGGTGTCGCGCTGCGGCGGGAGCACCCGGTCCGGGTTGCGGCACGCGGCCGCCGCCAGCTCCAGCGGCACCCACACGGACTCCCCGCTGCGGCAATGCACCCGGTACAGGTCGCCCGAGGGAAGGCGCACGTCGTTCACCCTCGGCCACACCGTGATGACGTCCGCGTCCCAGCTCTCGTCGGGCTGCGGCGACACCACCACCGCCAGCAGGTCGTCCACCACACGGCGGCTGTTCATGGTGGTGTAGCTCGACGTCCCCATCACTCGCCGCAGCATCCCGCCGCGAAAGCGCGAGGTCTGCAGCGGCCGCTCAGAGGCGATCACCAGCAGGTGGCGCGGTCCATCGGCGACGTTCGACGCGAACGAAGACTTGACCTGGTACACGTTGTCGTAGCGCCAGAAGCGGTTCGATGCGATGCTCGGCATCAGGCGGGTCTGCCCGGCGTTGTACATGGCGCGCTGGCCGATGTCCGGGTACACCAGCGCCACTCCCTGGCCGGGTACGATCTGGAAGACGGCCGTGTACGCCGGACGGTTGAGCTGCAGGACGAGCCCCTCGCCGAAGTTCTCGTGCAGGCGCACGCGCATCGGCTCCGAGCTGGACGACGCGCGGGTGCTGGTGGAGCTGTACGGGCTGGGGACCGATCCTCCGCTGCCCGCCGTGGCGCACGCGGTGAGCGCTGCGAGCGGCAGGAGCAGGGTCGCGATGCTTCGCCTCATGGATGTCCTGGGGGGCTGCGATGGAACTCGCACTGCGGGGCCACGACGGTGCACTGCAAACGATACACCGGCCCCGCTGGAAATTCAACCGATTGCGCCGCTTCCGTTTGCGGGAACCGTCGCGTGTACGCGGCCGTGGGTGCGTCGCCCGTGCGGGACAAGATCGTCACATGCGGTGGACACTGCAACAGCGGGCCTCACGCGGAGACGCGGAGGCGCAGAGAAAGAACTGCGAGAGGCGTTCTCTGTGGCTCTGTGTGAGGCTTTTCAGTCGCCAAGGGCCCTGGATCCGGCGAGCGCCAGCATCACCCAGCCGGCCAGGAAGGCGAGCCCGCCCAGCGGCGTGATGGCGCCTAGCCAGCGGATGCCGGTGAGGGCCAGAACGTAGAGGCTTCCCGAGAACACCACGATGCCGGCGGTGAAGAGCCATCCGGGCGCGCTCCACCCCGCCGCCGGCCAGCGCGACGCGGCGAGGGCGACGACGAGGAGGGCGAGGGCGTGGTACATCTGGTAGCGCGCCGCCGTCTCCCACACCGCCAGCAGGTCGGGGGTGAGGCGGGCGCGGAGCGCGTGCGCGCCGAACGCGCCGGCGCCCACCGCCACCAGCGCGAAGAGGGAGCCCAGGATCCAAAAGGTACGCGCCATCTCGTGTGTAAGGGGCGGCGGGTTGCGGAAATACGCGGGACGGGCGCAAGTTGGGCGGGCGGCGGCTTCCGCGCCAGCCCGTCCGTAAGTGCGCGTTTGACAAGGCTTAACCGGAACGGGTCTTGCACTCCGCGGCCCTCGAGCACCATCCACCCCAACCCGATTCCGACGCACGGATGAGCGAACCCACGACGCGCAGGCCCTCGTTCTGGCGTGAGCATCCTCTCTTCCTGTGGGGCTCGCTCACGGTGGCGGCCCTCTTCCTGGCGGGCGCGGCGGCGATCGCCATGCGCGTGCCCCGCTACCGGGCCGAGGCGGCGCAGTTCAACGCCCGCATGACGGCGGCGGAGCGCGCCACCCGCGACTCGGTACTGGCCCACCGCGGCAAGCGCACGCAGCTCGCCATGGCCATCCTGCAGCGCGACATCCGCATCCGGGCGCTGCAGCAGAAAAAGGTGCACCTGGCCGTCTCGCTCGAAGACTCGGTGCTGGAGCTGCGCCACGGCCGCGCAACGTTGCGACGCGCCAAAATGCAGATCGGGCCGGACGCGGAGGTCAGGGCGCCGGACGGACGCGCTTGGCGGCTGGTGCGCCCCGTCGGCGAGCGGCGCGTGGCGGAGCTCCAGCGCTCCCCCGTCTACACGATCCCGGAGTGGGTGTACGTGCGGCAGGGGCAGCCGATCCCGCCGGAGGCCGAGCGCAGGGTGGCGGGCGGGCTGGGGTCGTACGTCATCAGGCTGGACGACGGCACGGAGATCCACACCGAGCCGCAGGCGGGGCCGCTGAAGGGCACCGTGAAGCCCGCGTCGTTCCAGGTGCGCGCCAGCGACATGGGCGCCATCTTCGACGCGCTCAAGGAAGAGACGCCGGTCTTCATTTACTGATGGATCGTACGCTGGAAACCATGCAAAGGGCGAAGCGATGAGCGACTTGAGGGACAGGAAGCCGGAGGACGTGCCGGAGCGGCGCAACTATACGCCCCCGGGTCGCGTGCGGCGGATCGCGCACGACCATCCGTGGAAGGCGGTGATGCTGATCCTGGTGGTGCTGCTCTCCGCGGGGGCGTTCGCGGCGGCGTCGGCGTGGGCGGTCAACGAGCGCTTCACCCGCCGCGTCACCGAGATGGCGTACCTGAACGACACCCGCGCGCTGGAGTTCGTGCGCCGCCGCGAGGCCGAGCTGGTGAAGACGCAGGAGCAGCGCGAGCGCGAGCTGGCGGCGATGGAAGAAGAGCTGGCACCGCGCAACCGGCCGTACATCGTCGTCTCGCTCGCCGAGCGCCGCATGCTCTACCTGCAGGGCGAGGACACGCTGTACAAGGCGCCGGTCGCGGTGGGCAGCGGCAAGACGGTAGTGATCGAGGGGCGCACCAAGCGCTTCATCACGCCGCGCGGGCGGATGTCCATCACCCACAAGGAGCTGGACCCGGTCTGGGTTCCGCCCAACTGGCACTACGTGGAGATCGCGCGCAGGAACGGGTTGGGGATCGTGGACATGAGCAACGCGTCGCCCAATGCGCTGAGCGGCTTCGCGCCCGGGCAGACGCCCATCCGCGGCGGCAAGGTCATCATCCCGCCCTGGGGAAGCCCGCAGCGCGCCGTCAAGGGCGTGCTGGGAGTCGCCAAGCTGGAGATGTACGACGGCTACTACTTCCACGGCACGGACAACCCCGCGTCCATCGGCTCCGCCGCCAGCCACGGCTGCATCCGCATGCACAAGGAAGACATCCTGTGGATGTACCGGAACGTGGCGGTGGGGACGCCGGTGTACATCTACTGACGGGAATGGCAAAAAACTGAGGGGAATGGGTTTTGGGGAATGGGGAATGGGTAAAAACGACAGCCACCCGGTGCGGTTCGCGCCAGGTGGCTGTTTTCCATTCCCCATTCCCCATTCCCCATTCCCCTCCCTTACGCCGGCAGCTCGATCTCCGGCTTCTCCGGGTCCGGCCGGTACAGGATCGCCGTGCGGCCGATGGCGGCGACCAGGGTCGCCTGGTCCACGCGGGAGGCGAGCTCCTGGGCGGCTTCGCGGGCGGGAGTTGGGGCGGCTTCCTGCACCTTGACCTTGACCAGCTCGCGCGTGTTGAACGCTTCCTGCGCCGAGCGCACGGACGCGTCGGTGACGCCTTCCTTGCCGATCTGCACCACCGGCTTCAGGTGGTGGGCCAGCGCCCGCAGGTGGGCGCGCTGCTTGGAGGTGAGCTCCACGTTCCTTTCCGTCTCGCGTTGCGATTGTTCGCCGGACGCACTCGCCCCCGGCCGTGCCCACATCGTGGGGGCGCGATTCATCGCGCCCGTGCCCCGCTCATCGCCCGGTAGGGGCCCCGTAGTTGCACCCGCTCCGGCCGAACCAGACCCCACCAGGAGCCGCACGTGAACGACGAGACCACGCCCGCCGAGATCGGGCCGACCGAGGACGGGAGCGAGCTGCGCATCCGCTGGCGCGACGGCGTGGTGAGCGACTACCCGCCGCGCTACCTGCGCCTCTGCTGCCCCTGCGCCGCCTGCGTGGAGGAGATGTCCGGGCGTCCCATCCTCGATCCCGCGTCGGTGCCGCTGGAGGTGTACCCGCGCTCCGTGGAGTACGTGGGCGACTACGCGCTGCGCTTCGACTGGAGCGACGGGCACCGCACCGGGATCTACCCCTTCACCTACCTGCGCGAGCTCTCGCCCAGCAGCTAGGGAGCTCCCGCCCCCGCCAGGTCCTCCGCCTCCGGCGGGCCGATCCGCCGCCGCACCTCGCCGATGAGATGCGGCGGCATGCACGGCTTCGTCAGCAGCGCCGCGAACCCCTCCGCCTCCAGCTCCTCGCCGCTCACCGTGAGGCTCATGGCCGTGAGCGCCACCACCGGGATGTGGCGGGTGCGTGGGTCATCCTTGAGCACGCGCAGCGCCTCGCGCCCGTCCATCACCGGCATCGCCAGGTCCATCACGATCAGGTCCGGCGAGTGCTCGAACGCCAGATCCACCGCCTCGCGGCCGTTGCGCGCGCCGAGCGCGGCGTACCCCTCCCGCTGCAGCACCGTGAGCAGCGCGAACCGGTTGTCTTCGTGGTCTTCGGCGAGGAGGATGGTTCGCGGCATACGCGTGCGTGTGCGTGGCTGAATGACGGGCCGGAATACGCAAGAACAAAGCCCGCCACGCGACACTAAAAGGCCGCGCGTGCACACCCCGGCACGCGCGGCCTCCCTCACCCTAGCTGGTGGCGGCTCAGGAGCCGGCGGCCTGCTCCACGGCTTCGACCGTGATGGAGATCTCCACCTCGTCGCCCAGCACCACGCCGCCGCCCTCGGCCGCGCGGTTCCAGGCCACCTGGAAGTCCTGCCGGTTCACGGTGGTGGACGCCTCGAAGCCGATGCGGCGCTTGCCGGCGGCGCCCGCGGGCGGGGTCAGCTCGCCCCTGAGCACCACGGGGCGGGTGATGCCGCGCATCGTCAGGTTGCCCGTCACCGTGATCTGGCGGCCGCGCGTCTGCACGCGGGTGCTGCGGAAGATGATGGTGGGGTGCTTCTCCGCGTCGAAGAAGTCCCCCGAGCGCAGGTGCGTGTCGCGCCGCTCGTTGTTGGTGTCGATGCTGGCCGTCTTGATCTCCACCTGCACCGAGCCGCCCGCCAGGTTCCGCGGATCGGCCACGATGGTGCCCGACCAGTCGTTGAAGGTGCCCCGAACGCGGCTCACCAGGTGGCGGATGCGGAAGCTGATGTCCGAGTGCGCCTGGTCGATGCGCCACGTCACCGGCGGCGCCTCCGCGGGCGCGGGTGCGGGGACGACGGGCGTGGGGGAGAACGCGACCACGAGCGGGAAGACGAGAGCGGCGAAGCCTGACAACATCGGTGTGCCTCCAGCGGAGATTCGGTTGGCTGCTGCGGTGAGATGCTTCAGCGCTTAAGAACCCCGCCGAAGTTTGAGGGTTCCACCTTCAGCGCCTGCCGCTGCGCTCCAGCCGGTGCAGGTCCGCCTCTGCCGCGATGTAGCCGAAGGGGGCCCAGTTCTCCGCCTGCACCACGCGCCACAGGATGGCCTCCGCCTCGCGCCGGCGCCCGTTGTACAGGTGCCAGTTCCCCACGCCGTAGCCCTGCGTGGCCAGCTGGGTGCCGTCGCCCTCGCCGTTGAGGACGGAGTCGGCGGGGAGCTCGCCGCGGTACAGGAGGAGGCGGCGGTGGTACGCCGTGTTCTCCACCACGTGCATGCCGGGGCGGATGCGCTCCAGCACGCGGGCGGCCTCGGCGGTGCGCCCGCCGCGCCGCAGCGACATGTACAGCCAGTCGCTGGCGGCCACCACCGAATCGTCGTTGCGCGCCCTCGCCAGCGCCTGGCGGAACGCGTCGGCGGCGCGCGCCCATTCGCCGCGCAGGTAGTGCGCGAGCCCCAGGTGGTACCAGATGTTGCCCTGGAGCGTGGAGAGGGGGATGTTCTGCGCGTTCGGCATCCCGTCCGGCTCGGGCTGGTCCGGCTGTGCGGAGGTCAGGTACGCGGCGCGCCGCAGGTCGCCGATGGCCCGCTCGAAGCGGCGCAGCGTGATGTAGCGGTGCCCCCGGTGGCGGTACATGCGCGCGTCGCGGGGGTGCCGCTTGATCCCCTCGCTGAAGATGGCGACCGCGTCGCGGTAGCGCCCCAGGTAGCCCAGGCGGCGGCCGTACCAGATCAGCGCGTCGGCGTCCGTGGGGTGCGCCTCGTACGCCTGCCGCGCCTGCGCGAGTTCCGCCTCCAGGCGCGTACGGCGCTCCAGCGGCAGCTCCGGGGGGTACAGCCGGTTGCCGAACAGCGACACCGCCTCCGGCCGCCCCATCTCGGGAGACGGGTCGCGCCGGACGGACGGGACGCAGGCCGCGAGCAGGAGCGCGGCGATGGGGGCGAGTGCGGCTGGCTTCATTGCGGGCTCTCCTGGTGCGCGCCGGCGACGCGACGTGGGCCGGCGGGGGGCCTCGGATTGCCACGATAGGCAACGGCGGACGAAAAAGAAAGGGTGCCCCGCCCGCCGCGGTGCGCGCTGTGCGTCTTCGCACCGGCATCCCGGGAGCGCCCGCGCGCCTTCCCCGCCATCCCCAGCGCAACCCTCGTTTCCCGGCCGCCGCCACGTGAACGCCGATCCCGCGCCGACCTCCCCGGCGCCTCTGCTGCGCGGAAACGTCCTCTGGCTGAGCGTCGTCAGCTTCCTGAACGACGCCGCCAGCGAGATGATCTATCCGCTCCTCCCCCTCTTCCTCACCGGGACGATGGGGGTGGGTGCGGCGTTCGTGGGTGCGGTGGAGGGAGCGGCGGAGAGCCTTTCGAGCCTGCTGAAGCTCGCCGGTGGCTGGGCGGCGGACCGGTTCGGACGGCGACACGCGCTGGTGGTGTGGGGATACGGGATCGCCGCGCTGGGCCGGCCGCTGATCGCCGTGGCGACGGTCGCGTGGCAGGTGCTCGCGGTGCGCCTCTTCGACAGGGTGGGGAAGGGACTGCGCTCCGCCCCCCGCGACGCCATCCTCGCCGAGTCCGTCTCCGACGCGCGGCGCGGCGAGGCGTTCGGCATCCACCGCGCGGCGGACCACGCGGGCGCCGTCGCGGGGCCGCTCCTCGCCACGGGCATCCTCCTCCTCGTCCCGGGCGATCTGCGGCTGGTCTTTGGGCTGGCGGTGGTGCCGGGGCTGCTGACCGTCGCGGTCGCCGCGTGGAAGGTGCGCGATCCGCGGCCCGTCGCTCCGCCGAAGCCGGCGCAGCCCGCGCCCGTGGTGCGCCTTTCGGGGCTGGGACCGCGCTTTCCGCGCCTGCTGGCGGTGCTGGCGCTCTTTGCTCTGGGGAACGCGTCGGACGCTTTCCTCCTCCTGCGCGCGCGGCAGATGGGCGTGGCCACGGCGCTGATCCCGCTCCTCTGGGCCGTCCTCCACGTGAGCAAGTCGTTCTGGAGCGTCGTGGGCGGACGGCTGAGCGACCGCACCGGCGCGCGCGGAGCGATCACCGCCGGGTGGGCCGTCTACGCGCTGGTGTACGCGGGCTTCGCGGTGGCGGGGGCGCCGTGGCAGGCGTGGGCCCTCTTCCTGGTGTACGGCCTCTTCTACGGCCTCACCGAGGCCCCGGAGAAGTCGCTCGTCGCCGCGCTGGCGCCGGAAGGGGCGCGGGGGCGCGCGTTCGGCGCGTACCACTTTACGGTCGGCGTCGTCGCGCTCCCGGCGAGCCTCCTCTTCGGAATGCTGTGGGACGTGTTCGGCGCCGCGACGGCCTTCTACGCGGGCGCGGGCCTCGCTGCGGCGGCGGCGCTGCTCCTTCCATTGGCACTCGCGGGTGGTCCCGTATCAGACCGGGCCGCCTGACACCCTGTGCTTCCAGATTCACGGAACGGCTTTTGCCCCAACGTGTTCCGAGCGGCGGAAGGCACGCCGAACGAGGGAATCTCAGCCCAGGAGTGTCACCATGGACGAACGCAGCCTTACCGAGCGCGGCCTCGACAACTCGCTCGAGGGGAAGGGGAACGACGTTAAGGGCAAGGTCAAGGACGCCCTGGGCGGCCTTACCGGCGACACCAGCCTGCAGGGCGAGGGGAAGCTGGACCAGCTCAAGGGCAAGGTGCAGGACACCTTTGGCAAGGCCCAGCGCGACCTCGATCGCCCGTAGGGAACAGCGCGTCACACAGAGACACGGAGGGAACCGCAAGACCTGACAGAAAGAAGTTCTCTGTCGGCTTGCGGTTCCCTCTGTGTTCTCTGTGTGAGGCTGTCAGGGTTGCGGCACGGGCGTGGTGAAGGCACCTTTGGACGGGCCCACACCCCGCAAGGAAGTTCCCGCCATGGCATCACCCCCTCACCTTCGCAACCTTCGCCGCGCCAGCACCGTCCGCCGTCCGGTGGAGCAGGTGGCGATCGGCCCGGATGGCCTCGTGCGGCGCACGCGGGCGGATGCGCTCGCCACCGAGGAGCCGCTGGAGATCCGCATCGTCAGTGGCGGGGTGGCGACGCGCGTCGCGGTCACCATGCGGACGCCGGGGGCGGACTTCGAGCTCGCCGCCGGCTTCCTCTTCGCGGAAGGGATCGTCCGGGCCCACGAAGACGTGGCGGCGATCCGCTACTGCACGGAAGGCGAGCAGCTCTTCAACGTGGTGAACGTGGTGCTCTCGCCTTCCGCGGAGTGGGAGCCGTCGTCGCTTGCGGAGCGCGCCTTCGCGGTCACCTCGGCGTGCGGCGTGTGCGGAAAGGCGAGCATCGAGGGTGCGCTCGGGCCCGCATGTTCCCGCATCGAGAGCGATCTCGCCGTCACGCCCGAGATCCTGCTGGGGCTGCCGGAAGTGCTTCGCGGCGCGCAGGCGGTGTTCGAGCGCACGGGCGGGCTCCATGCGGCGGCGCTCTTCACCGCGGAGGGCGCGTTGGTGCGGCTGCGCGAGGACGTGGGGCGGCACAACGCGCTGGACAAGCTGGTGGGCGCGGCGCTGCTCGCGGGCGAGCTGCCGCTGGCGGATGGCGTGGTGCTGGTGAGCGGGCGGCTCTCGTTCGAGCTGGCGCAGAAGGCCGCGCGCGCGGGCGTGCCGGTGCTGGCAGGCGTGTCGGCCCCCAGCAGCCTGGCGGTGGAGCTGGCGGAATCGGTGGGGATGACGCTGGCCGGCTTCGTCCGCGGCTCGCGGTTCAACGTGTACTCCGGCGGCGAGCGCATCGCCGCATCTATCCACGCCACCACGGGACAGGGCGGATGACCATCGGCCGACTCGGAACGACCGCGCGGGGCTTCAGCGGATTCGCGCTTCTGCTTGCCGCCTGCTCGAGCGGCGGCGGCGAGCTCAAGGACGCAACGGAGCGGCGCCGCGCGGAGAACGCCGGCAGCGACACCGCCGCCGAGCCCGCCGCCGGGGATACGGGGGAGTACCGCCTTCCCGTCTTCGTGGACACGGCAGGAGCCGCCCCGGCGCGTGCGGCCGACAGCGTCCCCGCCGCGGCCGCGAATCCGCCGGCACAGGGGGAGTGGACCAACGCGAAGCGCGAGGGGGGGAAGGCGGGCGCCGGTACCTCCATCCTGCGCGGAATGCGGGTGGGGCGGAACGCAGGGTTCGACCGGCTGGTGCTCGACTTCGGAACCGGCCCCGTGCCCGCGTACCAGGTGGAGTACGTCGACTCGCCGGGTAACGCGTGCGGATCGGGCGAGGCGGTGCCGGTCGCGGGCAAGGGGTGGCTCAAGGTGCGGCTCCGCGCCACGCAGGCGCACGACAACGGGGGGAACGCCACCGTCCGCGACCGCCAGATCGTCGCCACGACGCCCGTGCTGCGCGAGGTGGAGATCATCTGCGACTTCGAGGGCGAGGTGGAGGTGGTGATGGGTGTGCAAGCTGCCAACCCTTACCGCGTTCTCGTGGTGCCGACTCCGAACCGCCTGATCGTGGACGTGCGGCAGTAACCCTCTCTCCCGCTCCGATGAAAGCCCTCCTCACGCTCGCGGCGCTGCTCTCGCTGGCGCTCCCCGCCTCCGCCCAGCGGCGTGAAGCCGCCCTGGCCACGGCCGCCCCCGCCGTCTTCGCCGACAGCGCCATCGGCACGCGTCCGTCGCCCGTCGCCCGGATCGCGAGCCGCGGCGGCAGCGCCTTCCTGGGGATGGGGTTGCTGGCGGTCGCGGGCGGCTACACCGGGTACCAACTCACCTACCGCGACGCCGGCGGCGAGGACCCGGGGCTGGATGGGATGCTCGTTGGGGCGGTGGTGGGCGGATCGCTCGGCGCCGCGCTGGGTGCCGCGCTTCCGGAGCATGGCGGGCGCTGCGACCGGCGCGGGCGGTTCCTGCGCGGGCTTCTCGGCACGGCGGCGACTTCCGCCGCTTTCCTGGCGGTGCAGCAGAACGGCGCCGCCGAGATCCTGGTTGCGTTCCCCATCGCCACTCCGCTCGTCGCGGCGGTCGCGGCCGACTGCTGAGCGCCCCCGGTGAAACCGCCGGATACCCTCCCCCGTACGCACCCCGTCCGCTACTCCACCCGAAAGCAGGAATTACGACCATGCAGCCTCAAAAGCACGTCGGCCCACTCGTCCTCGTGCGGGACCTGATCCTCTTCCACATCAAGCTGTTGCTGGATGGGGTCAAGGGCTTCTGCATGTTCTGGTTTTCGATCGTCGCGGTGCTCGCCGACCTCTTCCTCCTGGACCGGAGCGAGCGCGGACGGTACTTCTACGGGGTGCTGCGCATGGGCGAGCGGTTCGACCTGTGGCTCAACCTGTACTCGCCCACGCGCCACGCCGAGGACAACAGCGACGGGCTCTTTGGCGAGAGCCGCGCCGGCGATGCCACCTTCGTGGGCCGCATGGAAGAGCTGGTGCGCCGCGGGCCCGAGCCCATGTCTACAAAGGGTGTGCGGTAGGGAGCACGATGGCGATGCGAAGAGGCCCCGGACCGATGCGGTCCGGGGCTTTTTTGTTGGGTTAGCACCGGTGGATGCGCGCCGGGGGATGAATGAATCCCCCGGCTGGAACCACGCGAAGACCGCTGAAGCGGTCTCGTGCGTCTGGGACGATTTCGTTGACGGTCGTGGGGGCGAGGGGTAGTGTGGGAGCGCGGTGGCCTCTCCCTCTCGACCAGAATGCCTTCATGCCTTATCTGCGCGCGGTGCGCTCACACCTCGGGGTCACGATCCCGCTGTTCGTCGTCTACGCGGGGGCCGTGCTGTTGGCGTCAGGAGGGACGGTTGATTGGCAGATCGGCGGGGTGCTCGCGCTCGTGCTCCTTTTGACGCTGCTCACACCCGTTGCCCTGGGCGCGGCCAACCGGCAGCTTCTGCGCGGCAACTGGCAGATCGCGATGGAGGCGGGCGAGCGCATCCTCCACGATGGGCCGGCGGACCGGTATGAGCTCGGATACCGCGGCTGGCTTTTCCTCACCGACCGTAGGCTGGTGATGTGCCGTCTGGGAGGCGGCGAAGAGCTTTCGGTTCCCCTCCGCCAGCTCACGGGCGTTCGGGTCGGGCGCTATGCAGGCGTATTCGCCACCGACCTCCTCGTTCAGCTCGGCGACGGCACCGCCGAGCGGCTCAAGGTGGAGGGCAGCGGCGAGTGGGTGCGCCGGATCAGGGAAGCGGCCCCGAGCCTCCCGGCGTAGGCACCTTCAGCGCGCCGCGCCGATCGGGAAGGCGCGGGCGTGCCAGGCATCGCGCAGGCGGGTCTCCCAGCGGTCCGCGCGCACGTCGCCGGCGGTGGTGATGGTGTTGTCGAAGACGATCGTGTCCTCGCCTACCTCGCCCGCAGCGGCCATGCGCCGGAACTCGGGGCGGACAACGGAGCGCACCTCGCCCGCGGCGTCTCGGTAGAAGACGAGGGTCGAGTCGCGTAGCGTGACGCCGATTGCGCCTTCCGCGGCGGCGAGGGCGTGGAAGAGTGAGTCGATGGAGCACCCGGAAACGCCCGTCGCCCGTTCGTCCGCGCCGATCAGGAGGAAGCGGTCGTGGCGCCAGTCGCGCGCGCCCCTCACCGGCGCCCCATGCGCCGCCCAATGCTCGATGAAGCCGTCCACCCCCCGCAGCAGCGCCGCGCTCTCCGCCTCCGCCAATGGCCGCGATGCCCCGAACACCCACACCCGCGCATCATCCGGCAGTTGATCAAACGATACCGCGCTCATCCGTGCCTCTCCTGTAAGGTGTGTAACGCCTGTCTGTCATCCTGATGGAGCCGCATTCACCGCGCTCGGTCCAGAGCCGGGCCGGCCTCGCGTCTCACCCCCATCCTCTCGTCACGCGCAGTAGATCCTTCGCTCCGCGCCAGAGGTCGGAGCACGGCGAACGACAGAGCCGCGCGTCGCTCAGGATGACAAAAATGGGGGAATGCGCTGCCTTCTCCAGCCGGCTTCAGCCGCCTTCGCGTAGTTCCAGCCGGGGGATTCATCCCCCGGCGGTTCGGCGCCCGCATGCGGCGCCGGAACCCGCCGCCCCTCGGCGATGCGGCGCCCGCATGCGGCGCCGGAACCCGCCCGTCCCTCGGCGATACGGCGCCGGACCCGCCCGCGCCGAGCCTGCGAAGGCAGGCTTCCCGCGGTTGTTGCAGCGGTTTCAACCGCCGGGTTCTCACCCTCCGGCCTCACCCCCCGGCTCCCTCATCCCCCGGCTCCCGCCACAGCCCCCGCCGACCGCACGAACTGCAGCTCGTACAGCCGCGCGTACAGCCCGCCGCGCTGGAGGAGCTCGGCGTGGGTGCCGCGCTCGCGCAGCTCGCCGTGGTGCAGCACCAGGATCTGGTCCGCGCCCTGGATCGTCGAAAGGCGGTGGGCGATCACCAGCGAGGTGCGGCCCTGCATCAGCGTGGCGAGCGCGGTGTCGATCTGCGCCTCCAGCTCCGAATCGACCGACGAGGTGGCCTCGTCCAGCACCAGCACGAGCGGGTCGAAAGCCAGGGCGCGGGCGAAGCTCACCAGCTGCCGCTCGCCCACCGAGAGCGAGGTGCCGCGCTCGCCCAGCGGCTGCGCGTAGCCGGCGGGAAGGCGCGCCACGAAGCGGTCCGCACCCACGCGGGCGGCGGCGCGGCGCACGGCCTCGTCCGGGATGTCGTCGCGGCCCAGGCGGATATTGCGCTGCACGTCCTCGCTGAAGAGGAAGACGTCCTGCAGCACCAGCGAGATGCGTTCGCGCAGCTCCTTTACCGGCACGCGCGACACCGGCACCCCATCGAACAGGATCTCCCCCCGCTGCGGCTCGTAGAACCTCATCAGCAGGTTGATGATGGTGCTCTTTCCCGCGCCCGTCGCGCCCACGATGGCCACGCGCTCGCCCGGCGCTGCGCGGAACGATACGCCGCGCAGCACCCACTGCGGGTCCTCGCCTTCGCCACCCTCCCCGATGCCGTAGCGGAACCAGACGTCGCGGAACTCGATCTCGCCGCGCCCGGGGGCGGGCAGGTGCACGGGATCGGCGGGGTCGGTGATCTCGGGCTCCGTGTCCAGCAGCTCGAAGATGCGCTCGGAGGAAGCCATGGCGGCCTGCAGGATGTTGTACTTCTCCGACAGGTCCTGCAGGGGGCGGAAGAAGCGGCGCGTGTACTGGAGGAAGGCCGCCACCGTCCCCACCGTCATCGTGCCCTGGATCGTCTCGCCGCCGCCGTACCACAGGATCAGCGCGAGGGCCGCCGCGGTCAGTACCTCGATGACGGGGAAGAAGAGCGCGTAGTAGGTGATGGAGCGGAGGTTCACGTCCAGGTGGTCGCGGTTGATGGCGCCGAAGCGCTCCATCGCCTGCCGCTCGCGCCCAAAGAGCTGCAGCACGCGCATGCCTGTGACGCTCTCCTGCATGTTCGCGTTGATCCGCGCCAGCTTCACCCGGATGTCGCGGTACGCCGATCGGATCAGCGCCCGGAAGACGAACGTCGCGATCGCAACCAGCGGGAGGACGGTGAAGGTGACGAGCGCCAGCCGCCAGTCCAGCCGCAGCATGGCGGCCAGGATGAAGACCAGGGTGAAGATGTCGCCGAACACCGTCACGATCCCCGACGAGAACGCCTCGTTGAGCTGCTCCACGTCGTTGGTCACCCGCGTCATCAGCCGCCCCACCGGGTTGCGGTCGAAGTAGCGGAGCGACAGGCGCTGCAGGTGCCCGAAGATCTGGGTGCGCAGGTCGAACATCACCCGCTGCCCCAGCCAGGTGGTGAGCAGCGTCTGCCCGTACTCGCACAGGAAGCCCACCAGCAGCGAAAGCGCGTACGCCGCCGTCAGCAGGAGGAGGAAGCGGACGTCGCGGGCGGGGATCGCCTGGTCGAGCGCGACCTTGGTGAGCCAGGGCCCCGCCAGCTGCGTGGTGGACTCGACGACGAGCAGCACCAGCGCCGCCGCCACCCGGCCGCGGTACGGGCTCAGGTAGCGGAGGAGGCGCCGCAGGAGGTGCGGGTCGTACGCCCGGCTGTCCGCCTCTTCCTCGGCGTGTGCGTTGGCTGCGGAGTCGCTCATGACGCGTTTCGCGCGATCTTTTCGCGGGTGCTAAGACAAAGCATGACGGGAACGTAGCCCACGTATCCGCCCCCTGCAACGACGGTTGACAAATCCACGGCGGGGGGCGTACAGTTGTTGATCCTCCCCGGAAGCTCCGCAAGCCGTTTGCGTGCCACACTCCCGGCCCAAAGCCGATGCTCCGCAGCGCCCGCGCGGGGCGCGTGCGTCGTTTGACAATCGTTCATCTTCCCGGATAGAATGCGGAACACCCGCCCCGCTCACCTCTGCTCGCTCCCGCGTCCATGACCGCGCCCTTTTCGACGTCGTCGTCCGGTGCCGCCCTGGCCACCGAGCCCGACGCGCCATCCGCCGCGCCCCAGCGCTTCGGCCCCCTTCCGGGCGGGCCCGAGCGGCGTCCGGCGCAGGCACCGCGCGGCCGCAGGGAGCTCTTCCGCACCATCCAGGAGCAGCTGTGGGCCTTCGGCATCAGCCTCTGCCTGCTGATTCTGGGCGGCGCCGCGCTGAGCTGGATCACGGTGGACCGCATCGTCCGCAACGCGGAGGGGCAGCTGGCGTCGCTCCAGCAGAGCTCCGAGATCGGCACCTCGCTGGAAGCGCTGATCCTGACGCAGATGAACACGGGCGAGCGCTACCTGCTGGCCCCCTCGCCGGCCGCGGAGCAGGCGTTCGCGGAGCAGGGACGGCAGGCGCACCAGCAGCGCCGCCGCTACCGCGACCTCAAGAACCTGAGCATCTCCGAGCAGCAGGAGGTGTCCGCCATCGACGAGCTCCACTCGGCCATCGAGGTGGAGTACGCGCTGGCCCACGCCCAGGCCGACATCGGCGACCGCGAGGGGGCGCTGCGCCGCATCGGCGCCGTGCGCCCGCGCACCGAGCAGCTGCAGGCCGCCATCCGCCGAGTGAGCGAGCGCCAGGCGCAGAAGGTGAACGCCACCTCGCAGCGCCTGCGCGAGGACGCGAGACAGCGCAAGATCCTTCTTCTGCTCCTCTCCCTGGGCGCGGGGGTGCTGGCGCTGGGCGCGGTGTACACGGCCGTGCGGAGCATCACCCTCCCCATGGCGCACCTGATGGGCTCCGCCGAGCAGCTCGGCGCGGGCGACCTGCGCGTGCAGGGCACGGACCGGGTGGCGATGAAGCGCGAGTTCGCCGCCCTCTCTTCCGCGTTCGACGGGATGGCCGGCAAGCTGCGCCACATCGTGGGGCAGACGGTCACGACGGCCGAGCGGATCTCCTCCTTCGCGTCGGACCTGTCCAGCATCAGCGAGGAGGTGGCGGCCTCCAGCGGCGAGGTGGCGACCGCCATGGTGGGGATCGCCAGCGGCGCGGAGAGCCAGTCGCACGGCCTACAGGCGGCGCAGGAGGCGCTGGGCGAGATGAAGCGCGGCGCCGGCGAGATCTCCAACGCCTCGGTGATGGTGAGCTCGCTCAGTGAGCAGATCTACCACGTGGCCGCGGGGAGCCGGCAGGAAGTTTCCACCGCCCTCCAGCGCCTGCTGGAGATCCGCGAGGTGGTGCAGACCTCCGCCAACCAGGTGACGGAGCTGGAGCAGACCTCCGCGCAGATCGACCGCTTCGTGGAGACGATCACCGGCATCGCGCGGCAGACCAACCTGCTGGCGCTGAACGCCGCCATCGAGGCCGCCCGCGCCGGCGAGCACGGCCGCGGGTTCGCGGTGGTGGCCGAGGAGGTGCGCAAGCTGGCCGAGGGCTCGGCGCGCGCCGCGCAGGAGGTGGCCCAGAACGTCACCGCCATCCGCTCGCGCATCACCGGCGTCGTCGGCACCATGGCGCAGGGCCAGACCAAGGTGGCCGACGTGGAGCACGTCTCCAAGGGCGCGGACAGCGCGCTGGAGCAGATCCTCGCCGCGGTGGACGGGGTGCGGCTGGCTGCCGGGCAGGTGCAGGAGGCGGTGGAGCGCAACCGCTCCGCGATGGACGGGGTGGAGGCCGCCGTGGCCGAGGTGGCATCGACCTCCGAGTCGCATGCCGCCAGCGCCGAGGAGGTCTCCGCCGCCGCCGAGGAGCAGTCCGCCGCCACGCAGGAGATGTCCGCCTCCAGCGCCGAGCTCCTCCACGCCGCCCAGCAGATGCGCGACCTGGTGAGCGAGTTCAGGACGTAGGGGGCCCTCACCCCCGGCTCGTTACACTCGCCTGCCCCCTCTCCCGATAACAGGAGAGGGCTGCGCCCTCCTGTCATCGTGAGAGGGGGCTTGGGTCTCGGAGGGCCCCCTCCCCCCGGCCCCCTCCCCCGCCTGCGGGGGCGTAGGGCGGGTGAGGGGGAGAAACTCCGCCAAGTGCGCACAGATCTGGTAGGAGCCGCGATTCATCGCGCCCGTGTCCCGCGCCGCTCCGTCGCCCGCCTCGCGCACCGATCCCGTAGGGGCAGACCTACGTGTCTGCCCTCCCTCGGCCACGCCCCAAGGCCTGCTCTCCGCGCCCGAGTCCTGTAG